>CAZLOF010000011.1:0-21180 GCA_964560745.1 uncultured Thermoflexus sp. | reverse complement strand
GCCGGTTCAGGTCGCTATCATTCCGCAATACATCATGTTTAGCAACCTCAAGTGGCTTAATACGCTTTACCCATTGCTATTACCTCGTTTTGGTGGTCAAGCCTTCTTTATTTTTATGATCATGCAATTTGTGCGTGGTATACCCAAAGAGTTAGACGAGGCGGCTGAAATTGATGGCTGCGGCAAAGTGGGCATTTTCTTTCGCATTATTTTGCCGCTCATTCAGCCTGCTTTGGTTACTTGTGCAATTTTTTCGTTTTATTGGACATGGGAAGATTTTCTCACCCCACTCATTTATCTTAACTCGCCAAAACTTTACACTATTTCATTGGCCTTACGCTCGTTTGCCGACCCATCAGCCAACACCGATTGGGGCGCTATTTTTGCGATGTCGGCGTTATCGCTTGTGCCGGTGTTTATCATCTTCATTTTCTTTCAGCGTTATTTGGTGCAAGGCATTAGCACAACAGGCTTGAAGGGATAGCTTTTTATTATGAAAAAACGATATGCAATTGTTGGCCTTGGCCATCGCTCGCAAATGTTCAGCACCGCCATTTTAGGGCGGTTTAAAGACACAGCCGAACTCGTCGCTTTATGCGATGTCAACCAAACCCGCATGGATTATTACAATAGTGAATTTGTGCGTAATTTTGGTGTAACCGCCATCCCCACCTATAAAGCCGATGATTTTGCCCTTATGATTGCCGAGCAAAAAGTCGATACTGTGGTTGTCACGACAGTTGACCGCACCCACCACGAATATATTATTTGGGCAATGGAATTGGGCTGTGATGTGGTGACTGAAAAACCGATGACGATTGATGCCACCAAGTGCCAAGCCATTATCGATGCCCAAAAACGCACTGGCAAAAAATTAACCGTGACGTTTAACTATCGTTATTCGCCACATGCCTCTAAAGTCAAACAATTATTGATGCAGGGGGCTATTGGTCAGGTCATCTCAGTGCATTTTGAATGGACACTTGATACTCGGCATGGTGCTGACTATTTTCGTCGCTGGCACCGCGACAAAGCCAACAGCGGCGGGTTGATGGTGCATAAGGCCACCCATCATTTTGACTTGATCAATTGGTGGCTAGATTCAGAACCCGAAACGGTGTTTGGTATGGGGCAATTGGCTTTTTATGGCCGTGCTAATGCTGAGCGACGCGGGCAAAGCAATACCTATGCCCGCGCACACGGCTCACCCGAAGCCGCCAATGACCCATTTGCCTTGCACCTTGAGCGTAACCCACAAATGAAAGCCCTTTTTCTCGAGGCTGAACATGAAGATGGTTATTTTCGTGATCAAGGTGTGTTTAGCGAAGGGATTACAACCGAAGATGACATGGCCGTAATGGTGCGCTATAAAAATGGCGCAACTATGTCATATCACCTCACCGCTTATTCGCCTTGGGAGGGGCTGCGCGTCATGTTTAACGGCACGCAAGGCCGTTTAGAGTTGAGTTGGGTCGAAAGCGCTTATAACGCCAACGAAAACGATGAAGCGCCCGTTGATGGCGTCGGCGATTATGAACTCATTGATTACCACACCATGCCCGAAGTGGTGCTACGCCCACATTGGCATAAACCCATGAAGATGAAATTTGAATGGGAAACCGGTGGGCATGGTGGCGGTGATGTGCGTTTGTTGACCGATATTTTTGGCATAGCGCCGCTCGACCCGCTAAAACGTGCCGCGGGGCATCGTGATGGTGCGATGTCGATTTTGACAGGCATCGCGGCCAATAAATCGTTTGAAACCGGTTTGCCTGTGCAAGTGAGTGAATTAGTGCATTTTTAAGTGGTTTAACTTGTTGATTGGTTGATTGGTTGACTAATCGATTAACCAATCAACTTATTGGCATAAGTCAGATATCAGCTAAAATATCGACTACAATGAAATCAAAATTACGAGCCGCTGTGATCGGTGTGGGGGTTGGTTGGAATCACCTAGCCGGTTATCAAGCGTCTGATCTTAGTGAATGTGTCGCAATTTGCGATGCAAACCCACAAACGTTAAATGAACGTGGCGAAAAGCATAATATTCCCCAAAACGCACGTTTTACCGATTACCGAGAATTATTAGCAATCCCTAATATTGATGCTGTAAGTGTATGTGTGCCCAATTTTTTGCACGAGCCAATTGTAATGGCGGCATTGCAAGCTGGTAAACATGTGTTGTGTGAAAAACCATTGGCTACTACCGTTGCGGCAGCCCAGCGTATGATCGCTGCTGCCAAAGCCGCCAATCGGTTGCTCATGGTTTGCTATAACCATCGTTATCGCCCAGATGTATATTGGCTAAAACAACAAGCGCGGGCTGGTGTGTTTGGGCATATTTATGCTGCTAAAGCCGGCTGGATGCGCGAAGGCTGGATTCCGACGCATGGGGCATGGTTTACTCAAAAAGACAAAGCCGGTGGTGGCGTATTGATTGACCTTGGTGTGCATGCACTTGACCTGGCTTTATGGTTGATGGACTACCCACAACCAGTGTCGGTTAGCGGCGCAGCCTTTGCCGAATTTGGGCAACGTGCCCAGAAACACCGTGCTGTCGATCCCCCCCCAGCGCATTTTGATGTAGAAGATATGGGCATGGGTTTTGTGCGTTTTGCCGACGGCAGTGCCTTGGCGTTAGAGGCATCATGGGCTGCCCACCGCGAACCACACCAAGACGATTATTATGTGCGCGTATTTGGGCGTGAGGCTGGGGCGAATGTGTTTACACGCAAATATAGTGAACATATTGTTGAGCTATACACATTAAACGATATGCAACCCCGCCAAGCAATTGCCATTAAGCCAGACCTAAGTGCGTTTGAGGGTTTGCGACGTGGGCATCATGCCGTTGTGCATCATTTTGCCGATTGTATTGTGAATGGTGCCACGCCTGAATCACCCGCCGAGCATGGCCTGGTTGGGCTGCAAATTGTAGAAGGTATTTATCAATCATCACAATCTGGTAGTGAAGTGAAGATTCAGTAGTCAGTAGACAGCAGTCAGTAATAATGTCAAGCAAGGGTAAAAATAGAGGAATTGCCGATTTCACTATCCCTCCCCAAGCCGCGCTTGGGGAGGGATAGTGAAATCGGCGAAAACCAATCTGACGACTAACGACTGCCTACTGTCTACTCAAAAATTATGAAAATCGATCAAATTGAACTTTTCCTGTTTGAAATTCCCTATGTTACCCCGTTTGAGACTAGTTTTAAACGAGAATACAATCATGAAGGCATTATTGCCAAAGTGACCACTACCGATGGTCTTGTGGGTTGGGGCGAGTGTGTTGCCGGCGATACCCCCGGGTATTCACCCGAAACCAATGTCACTGCATGGTATATCATTAAAGAATATCTTATTCCAGACTTGTTGGCAAAACCTGTTTCTGACCCGCGTGAGATTCCAGAGCGTTTTAAAACGCCAAATCGAATTGGGGTGCGCGGGCACGGTATGGCAAAGGCCTGTCTGGAAAGCGCAATCTGGGATTTGGCTGCACAGATCGATAATTTAAGTTTGCGTGACTATATCGGCAAAGTGACCGGACAACCCATGAAAGATCGTGTGTCTGTTGGTGTGTCAATTGGCATTCAAGACTCGCCAGAGAAACTAGTCGATACGATTGCTGGTTATAAAGCCGATGGCTATGGTCGGTTTAAACTAAAAATTAAACCCGGGCGTGACATTGGCGACACCTTAGCTGCTCGCAAAGCCTTTCCAAATGACCTTATTCAAGTTGATGCAAATTCGGCCTATCATCTCGAAGATGCAGTTGAAGTTTTTCCAGAGATGGATGACCTCAACCTGTTACTGATCGAACAACCACTTGATTATTACGATATTTACGAGCATCATAAATTGCAAAAAATGCTCAAGACCCCCATTTGTCTTGATGAATCGATCCATACCGCACGCGACGCTCAGGCGGCTATCGAATTGCAATCGTGCCGCATTATCAATATTAAGCAAGGCCGTATGGGCGGTTTAACGGAGGCCATTCGTGTACATGATACGTGTATGCAGGCTGGTATGCCGGTTTGGTGTGGTGGCATGTTAGAGACAGGCATTGGGCGATCATTAAACTTGGCATTGGCTGCATTGCCAAACTTTAAGTTGCCCAGTGACCTCAGCGCCAGCAATCGTTATTACAACCCAGATATTGTTGACCCAGTGTTTGAACTGAACGATGATAGCACGTTAACGGTTCCAACAGGCAAAGGCTTGGGGGTAAATGTCGTTCCCGAAAGACTCAAGGCGGTTACTAAGCATACCGAGATTTTTCGCGCGTGAGAAATATTTTCTTGATAAAACGGGGTAAGTAAACCAAAGTTTTGTCAAAATCACGATATGGCCTTTGAGGGCATCAGCTTTGCTGATGCCCTCAAAGGCCATATCGTGATTTTGACATTACATCTTTAAGATAGCGCAAATTCCTAAAAGATGAAGGGCCGATTTCGCTACCTATCATTAACTCAGAACCTGCTCTCAACAAATAAAAAAGCACCGAAATTTTAATTTCGGTGCTTTTTTATTTGTTTATCAAACCCAATTAGGCTTCTACAGTTGCAGCAACTGGGGTTTCTTGAATAACTACCCCCAAAGGTGAAACGACAACTGTGATTTTTGGGGTTATATCGGTTGACAAACGCAATGTCACCATATGAGTGCCAACTTCGCGAATGGGTTCGCGTAGTTCGACTTTGCGCTTATCAAACTCTGCACCAAGCACAGCACTAATTTTTTCGGCAATTTGGGCCGAGGTGATGGAACCATACAACTTACCCTTATCGCCAGTCTTGGCGTTAAAATAGTAAGTCTTGCTTCCAATTACCTGCGCCACTGCCTCAACTTCGGCATTGTTGGCCGCACGCTTTTGCACTGCCTTGGTTTTCAAGGCCTCGGCGCGTTTTAAAGCACCCTCGGTTGCCATAATGGCCATGCCTTGTGGAAGTAAATAATTGCGCCCGTAACCATCGGCGATTGTTTTCACTTCACCAGCGTGCCCTAGCTTATATACGTCTTGTGTCAGTAGAACTTTCATGCTGAAACGCTATCCTTATCTCTCAACTTGTTTAGTCTCGATTTCTAAAATACAGCTTGTTAGAGTAGGGGATATTTCACACACGAAATAGACCTTTGTGATCAAAAGCAAAGCTACCCAATACTCAATAAAGCGGCAAAAGATTATATCAGCAAAATAGAGCAGATTGATAACGAGTTAATCTCAATTAGATTAAAACCTGTAACTTAATCACTTTTAGGGTGATGTCAGGGTATAATTGCCTAGTTATATCTTTAAGTTTTAAGTAAGGTCGTCAGCTTGTGATTCATCGAGCAACTCAAACATCAGAGTATTGGTCAAATTATCAATTCAGTGCAGAAGACGCAGAATATGTATCTAATCTGTTACTAGAATCTGGATCGTCAAAGTCCACGAGTGATTTTGCGTTGGGTATTACTCAACGCCGGGTCGACATGGAAAATGCCCGTATTCGTCGAGAGATGGATCGGAGCAGCATTTATCAGCCCAAGAAGCAATTTTCGATTGGTGAGGAAATTCTTTTTCCAACCATGCATTTTAATATTGGGCGTGTTATTGATAAAAGATCGGGTATTACGCCTGAAAATGTTCAATTTGAAGTCATTAAAGTTGAATTTAGGGACGGTACCCGAGGGGAATTTGCGAGTAATTATGACAAGCCACATCGCATTAATGATGATGGTTTTGTTACAACCCTGCTTAATCAGCAGGCTGATCTCAAATCGCCCACTACGTTGTTAGAAGTATATGGCAGCCGTATTGCAAATACCATTGATGCTGCCCTTGAGAAAAGTGACAATTTTATTCGCATCGGCAAAGATTGGTTTTTGCGAGCCATGATGGCCGATGTTAATACGGGGCATGTTAACTTGGCTGAGGCGGTGTTAGAGGTGGCGGATGGTGGTCCATTGCCTACCCATATCATTTTGCGCGATCTTGGCCTGCCACAAGAAATTGCACGGTCATTGCAAGAAGTGTCGCTTAACACCGTGTTAGCCGCCGACCCTCGTTTTGATGAGGTCAGCCTGACCGATAAGCCCGCGTGGTTTTTGCGCCGGCTCGAGCCAGATCAAGTGCGTGAGTTTCCATCGGCCTTGGTTGGCAAGGTTTTAACAAAAGATAACCCATTGCCGCCACTCGATCAATTGATGGTTGAGTTAGACGATGAACTGGATCCATCCGTGATTCAAAATTTAGGGGATCTCGCCCCGCAAAATTCAGTAACGGTTGTTTTGACTGCGCCACATCGGCGTGCTGGCACTTTGGGGTTAGGGCGGCGCTTGGCATCGGTGTTCCCTAAAACGGCTAAGCCGCGTATCCCTATTTTCTTGCGCGATAAGATGAATAATAAGCAGTTTACGGCTTGGTTGGTAAAAGAGGGCAGTTATATTTGGGGATTGGCAGATTGGTATAAGACCAATGATTTGCCTGTCGGTGCTACAATCGAAATATCACGCGGGCCAGATGTAAACGTATTTATTATTGATGGTAAACGCCATAAACCCAAGCGAGATTGGGTGCGCGTTGCGAGTGTCCGTGATGGGCGTTTGCGACTCGATACAGCACAACGTGCCACCACATGTGATGCTGATGACCTCATGTCGTTGTATGCGGATGACCTGCGGGTGTTTGAAAATGTGCGGGTTGGGCAAACCCGCGATGTGGCGCAAATTGTGCGTGAGGTGTTCCCTGAAATTGCCAAACTTAGCCCTCAAGGCAATGTGCATGCCCGAACGTTGTATGCGGTGGTCAATTTATTGATTCGCACTGCCCCGCGTGATGTGTTTAATGCTTTGTGCAATAACCCAGCCTTTTTGCCTGTTGGTGATAACTATTGGCATTTGAGCGAGCGTAATTAAAGTCGATTATGAAATTCTTTCGTCCCACCGAACAAACCAAATTTCACATTGATTACAACTGGTTCGATGAAAAGGGCCAAGATGTGAATGTGCTGATTCAAAAATACCTAACTGCCGAGCAATTGGAGCGGTTGGGCAATTCGCCGAATACGACTGCGTATGACTATGTTGACGAAGATACGGGTGAGGTGCAGCATGTTAACGCCGCCGTCAAAATGATTCGTGATGAATCGGCGAAGGCGCCAGATTTCATTAGCGCCCGTACTCCAGTGTTCGAGGCGGCCTTTCGTATTTTTTTGGTGAATAATAATAAGCCATTAACCACCATTGAGTTAGCTGCCATGATGGGGCGTCGTTCGTCTGATGTGTTGACTCAGCTTAGCGGACGGGTTGTGTATAATGGAATTAAGCCAATTATGATGGTGTAGTTGGCGCGATGCGCTTGCCCTCATAGCTCAGGTGGATAGAGCGCGGCCCTTCTAATGCCTAGGTCGGGAGTTCGAGTCTCTCTGAGGGCGTATAAAAAAGCCTTGATTTCGATCAGAAATCAAGGCTTTTTAGTATTTTTTCAATAATTGGGGGCGACCACAAAAGACGTAATGGTGAGTTCGGCGAAAATAAATTCATTAAGCATTAACCATTTACTATTGCCACCGCCCCATTTTTAATAACATATTGCACCAAATTGTCCCCAAATTGATAGGCGAAATGGCGATAGTCGGGTGCGTTGATGATAATGATATCGGCTTGTTTGCCGATTTCGAGCGAGCCAACTTTGTTGCCGATGCCAAGCGCATGGGCTGCATTGATGGTGCAAGCATTGAGCGCCTCGGCGGGGCTGAGTTTTTGGTAACGACATGCGATCGACATGGTGAGCGCAGGCGACAAACACGGGGCCGAGCCGGGGTTGTGGTCGGTGCTGAGTGCGAGTGCACAGCCATCATCAATAAAAGCACGGGCGTTGGCAAATTGGTTGCTGCCGAGGTGAAATGTGACGGCCGGTAGCACCACTGCCACTGCTGATGATTGTGCCAGCCGTGTGCGATCATCAGCAGTGGTGACATCTAAATGATCACACGATAATGCGCCGAGCGCAAGCGCCATTTCGACCCCACCCAATGAGGTAAATTGATCGACGTGGATTTTTGGGGTGAGGCCGTGTTGTTTGCCTGCCATTAATATTCGTCGTGCTTGCGCTACATCAAAGGCGTGATTTTCACAAAAGACATCACAGGCCATTGGTGTGACATGGTTGGTACGGGCGTTTTGATTAAACCATGCGGCGGCTTGGGGGATGATTTGCTCAATTACCAAATCGACATAGCCATTTGGGTCGGTTTTAAATTCGGGTGGGGTGGTATGGGCGGCGAGTAATGTTAAAAGCACATCGCATGGGTGAGTTTGTGCCAGTTGTTCAATGGCTTGTAACATGGCTAATTCGGCCTCAAGACTGAGGCCATAGCCGGTTTTGATTTCGCAGGTGGTGACACCATTACGCATTAGCGTGTCGAGGCGTGGTTTGGCCTGTGCTACTAGCGCGGCTACTCTGGCTGCTCGTGTGGCTCGCATTGTGCTAACAATGCCGCCACCCGCCGCCAAAATATCTAAATAGGCTGCGCCACGCAGTTTCATTTCCCATTCTGTTACGCGGTCGCCAGCGTAAATGAGGTGGGTGTGGGGGTCGATCAACCCCGGGCCGACTGTTTTGCCGTTGGCATCGATGCTGTGTTTGGCGTTATAGTCGGCACGCACATCGTCGCTTGGCCCGATGGCAATAATTTGCCCGTCGCTCATGGCAATGGCGGCATTGGTGAACTCCCCAACCTCGCGCATGGCGTTGCCGCGTTTGGGGGCATTATTGGCGTTGGCGCAGGTGACAAGTTGCGCGGCAGAGTGGATGAGGAGATCGCAGTTCATTGATTAACAATCGCCTTCATCCAAGGCAAATGCTCATAAAAATGGCCGCCACTGTTGCCCCATAGCCAAAAGATCACTGGGTCGGTTTTGTCTGAATTATTTTGATATGACTTAAATGGTTGCAACACGGCTTCGTTGGGCAATGACATGAGCAGCGCCATGAACTCGGTGTAGCAGTGATGTAGTTGCCAACGGGCATCGTAAAAACTGCGATGTTTTTCACGTTGGAAGATAATATCATTGACAACATCAAAACCTTGGGCATATTGCTCAAACGTCACATTCATGCCATCCACTTTGGGGCGTTTATTCATCACCCAAATCATGCTGCGCAGCCATGGCACGAGATGTAAAACATGATCTTTGACCGCCCAACCGGCGGCATCTTTGAGGTTGGTGGCTTGGCTTTCGCCGAGCGAATCTAAAAATTCATTCAGCACACCATAGGCAGTGCGGGTGCGCCAAATGAGGGCGTTGCGAGTGAGGGCGCTGTCGGGCGGCGGGTTTTCGCCTTCGGCAATGGCGGCGGGTAAAGGCAACTCACCACCGGCATCGCCATAAAACACCACCCAAGTGGCAAAATCGTCGCTGAATTGCTCGAAACGATGGGTGACACCGGCAGGCACAAATAATACATCACCAACGCCAAATGCCATACGCTCGTCGCCGCACACAAAAGTGCCATTGCCAGAATAGACGATGTAAAGCTCATCTTGGTTGTGGGGTTGTTGCGGGTCTGTGCCTTTGGGCGCATACATTTCGACGATGAGTGTGCCACGTCTGCCGACTTCGGCATCGCGCCGGTTATTGGGCAGGGGTAATAGGCTTAATGCGGCTTGGGCGGTGATTTGGGGCTTCATAATAATATTTTGCTCATTTGCAAAAAATGGTGATCAAATGTAAACACAGTATCAATATCATCATTTTGCATGACGGCAAATGATGTGCAATCAGTAAAAGACCATTCTTTATCGCGATTAAATTGCACGAAAATTTGCCACGCTTGCTCGCTTATTTCTGGCGTAATCCATGCTAGTTTCAAAAGATTGATCGATAAAAGGCTATTTAATTTTTGTTTGAATTGAAGAACTTGAGAATAGCCTGTATTTATAAACAATAAAGTGTAAGTTTCATCTAGTACATCGCTGCTTGTCGTTAATTGCCAGCGTTTTTGCATAATCATTTTTAGCTTGGATATAGCTTGTAAATGGTATTTATCTGCACTATCCATCAGTGCAACCCAAGCACTGGTATCCACGAAAATAGTTTTCATTGATGGGGATATAAATATTGATCGTGGTTAATCGAAACATCCGTTAGCTTGCCTGGTGGCGCATTTTCAGCCAATTCTAATAACTCATCCCATGCTGATCTAATCGTTTCGTCTGAAATTGCTGGTGATTGTGGCAATATGGGGGTTATCTCAAGTGTTAAGTGTTTCATTAAGCGTTCTACCAATTTTATTTTTTGTAATAATGGTAGATGCAAGGCTTGCTCTGTCACGTGATCAAATTCAATAATTGGTGTCATACTATTTCATCCCCCAAAAAATAAGTTTGCTGAAAATTATATTGCAACAAAATGTCGTTTAGATTTTGGATTGGAAAATCCAAAATCTAAACGCTAAAATTACTTCATCATCGGCACTTTAACCCCGTTGGCACGGGCAAAGGTGATGGCTTCATCGTAACCGGCATCGACATGGCGAACCACGCCCATGCCGGGGTCGCTGGTTAGCACACGATCGAGGCGACGGGCGGCATCGGCTGTGCCATCAGCCACAATGACTTGACCAGCGTGAATGCTATAACCAATGCCGACCCCGCCGCCGTGATGGAGGCTGACCCAGGTTGCGCCATTCACGGCATTAACCATGGCATTAAGCAACGGCCAATCGGCAATGGCATCGCTGCCATCTTTCATGGCCTCGGTTTCGCGGTTGGGTGAGGCCACGCTGCCGCTGTCAAGGTGATCGCGCCCAATGACAATGGGGGCTTTTAATTCGCCGCGTGCTACCATTTCGTTAAACATTAGCCCGGCTTTGGCGCGTTCGCCATAACCCAGCCAGCAAATACGGGCAGGCAAGCCTTGAAAGGCCACGTGATCGCCCGCCAATTTGAGCCAGCGCAATAAATGCTTATTTTCGGGGAATAGGGCTGCAATGGCGCGATCGGTTTTGTAAATATCTTCGGGGTCGCCACTAAGGGCGACCCAACGAAATGGGCCTTTGCCTTCGCAAAACAGTGGGCGAATGTAGGCTGGCACAAAGCCCGGGTAGTTGAAGGCATCGGTTACGCCGTAGTCAAAGGCGCGTTGGCGCAGGTTATTGCCATAGTCAAACACCACGCTGCCCCGACGTTGAAATTCGAGCATGGTTTGGACGTGGGTTGCCATCGATTGCATGGCGCGTTGTTTGTATTGGTCGGGCTGTGAGGTGCGCAATTCTGCGGCTTCGGCCACCGATAGCCCTGTGGGAATGTAGCCAACCATCACATCATGGGCACTGGTTTGGTCGGTGACGACATCGGGCACAATGCCATAATTCAGCAAACGAGGCAATACTTCGGCGGCGTTGCCAATTAGCCCAATGCTTTTGGCGATGCCTTTGGATTTGGCTTCGTCGGCCCATGTCATGGCTTCTTCGAGGTTGTCGGTTGCCACATCGAGCTGGCGCAGCTTTAGCCGTCGCTCAACGCGCCAAGGGTCAACTTCAACCAACACGCCGACGCCTTCATTAAAGGTGATGGCTTGCGCCTGTGCCCCTCCCATCTCGCCCAAACCCGCCGTGAGCACCAGCCGCCCTTTTAGGCTGCCCCAACCATGTTTGCGGGCCAATGCGCCAAAGCTTTCGTAAGTTCCTTGTAAAATTCCTTGGGTTCCAATATAGATCCAGCTCCCAGCGGTCATTTGCCCATACATGATGAGGCCTTCGCGTTCCCATTTGTCGAAATTTTCTTGAGTGGCCCACTTGGGCACAATATTGCTGTTTGCCAATAACACTCGTGGCGCATCGGCATGGGTGCGAAAGACGGCTACGGGTTTGCCGCTTTGCACCAGCAAGGTCTCTGTCGGTTCGAGGGTGCGTAAAGATTCGAGAATGGCATCGTAGCTTTGCCAATTGCGGGCAGCCCGCCCACGCCCGCCATACACAATTAGGTTATCGGGGTCAAAGGCAACCTCAGGGTCGAGGTTGTTTTGCAACATGCGGTAGGCTGCTTCGATTTGCCAATTTTTACAGGTTAGTTGGGTGCCGCGTGGGGCGTGAATATTGCTTTTCATTTTTTTAGGAAAGATATATTTGGTATTCGTTACAATAACTTGACAAAGCCAGATTAAAAAAGGCGTATGTCAATTTCACCATCCCCACTCAGCTATGCTGCGTAGGGGATGGTGAAATTGGCGAAAACCTATTGGCATTTGCAAATGTGACAATGTCAAGCGAAAAAGCTATTTTATTGTTTGATTATGCTCGGTGGGCCTTATGCCCAGCCCATGCCACGATGGCGGTGAGGGTTGCGCCCCATGCGAGGTCTGTGAGCAGCATAGGCATTGCCCAGCGTTGTAGGGTTGCCATATTGGTTAATTCGTATGTGCCATATGCTACTAACCCCAACAATGCCCCACGACTCAGCGCCTGCGACGGGCTTGATGAAGGCTGAATTGCAAGTGCATAGATGCCGATCAGGTAAATGACATAAAACAAACCTGCCGCCCATAAGCGTGGTGCGGGGGTTAACCAATCCCCCAGATATTGGCTAAACATCGGCATGACAATAAAGTTGATGGCGAGAAGATCAAGTATTAACATGACGATTGCCATGATTGCAAATGTGCGGGCTATTTTCATAAATGTATTGTAAACGCGATGTCAGCGGTTGTGAATTTATGTGAACTTTTTGCGAGCTTTGTCGGTTATACCTGTTTTATGAAAAAATACGACTAAATTAACCAATGCTGTTCACCTAACAATGATATCAGTGGCTGTCACTTCGATGGTTGCTACCGTCCATTGGTCGCCTGTTTTGGCTAAGGTGCGCGGCCCCAGTTTATAGGTCTTGCCACGTGCATTAATTGTCACTTGCGGCACGGCTGGGCCTTGGCTTTTATCATTGTAATAATAGGCGATGACGGTATAGATGCCCGGTTGGGGGGCGGTAAAGTAAATGTTTTCGACGGTGCAATTGCTGATGCAATCCACATCTAGCTTGGGGTTATCGTCGGGGTTGCCAGCATCACCCCAATCTGGGTTGGCATTGGCGTAATAACAATCATCTTTTGAATTAAGGGCGGCGCTGCCCCGCAATAAATGCAAATCGACATCACGCCCAATTTGCCCCCATGTTAGTTGCAAATGCAAATCAGCGGCACGATCACACGATAGCACCAACAATTCTTGATCTGAGCCGCCGTCGGCATTGGTGGCGTTAATTAGCACAGTGTTTTTGCCTTTAAACAAGGGCAGTTTTTGCTTGAACGTGTAGCGATCCGACGATTTTGTAAAAGAAAGTTGCACGTGTGATTGTTGTTTTGCGGCGATGATTTCGGCGGTGAGAATTTTCATGTCGGGTACGCTGACGATTTCGCCTTGTAAATCGGCCAAACAGGCATCGATCTTGGCCCCGGCAGCGGGGCTGGTGATGCTAATTTCGGGGTTTTTGCAGTCTTTTTCTTGGCTTGGGTCGGCGTTGTTGGTCTCTTTGTTATTGCCGGTGGCTTGTGAATCATAGAACCCATTACGATTGGCATCTTCACAGCCATCGCGTGAGCGATCGTCCCAAAACCGGTCGCTGTCGGGGTCGATTTCGTTGCGCTTGCCGTCGCGGTCAATATCGGCATAACGGTGGTCTTTGGTATAGGCAAAAATCTCGGTTTTGTCTGGCACAAGGTCGCCGTCGCTATCGGCATTGGCCAGGTCTAAGCCGCCAAAGGGCGATTGAAAACGCACACGCTCGTCAAAGTCTGATACGCCGTCGCCATCGGTGTCGTCATTGAGATCAGAAACCCCGTTGTTGTTCAAATCTTCATCGCGGCGGGCTGGTGCATTGGCGACCGGTGCGTTTTTGGGGATAAAAATTGTTGCCTCGCCTTTATCCTCGACCAGAGACTTAAGAGGCGTGAACATCGAGATTTGTCTATTGAAAGGCGTAATTCCAATTAATTTATTTCCGCCCAATAGGCTTGTCACAATGCCAGACGAAGCCGATTTTTTGTAGCTGGCCAGAATAATCACAGGAATTCGATTGGCAATCGCCGCTTGAATTTCGTTAGCATAACTATTATCTAAGGTCACTTTATAGGCTCGAACTTCAGTGCCGTTCAAGGCCCACTGCAATAGCAATCGAAAATTTTCCCAGTTATTCCAAGCCAAGATGCGACGAGTGAGATTGATCGGACACAGATCTAATTCACGTTCGCCGTAATTTTTGCAAAATTCATAGGCAATGCGGTCTTGACTGAGATTGCCCCCATAATATTTTGCCATGGCTTGGATGGTGCTAAAGTTATGGTAAAGCAGCAGATCTTTGGCATTTTCGGGTTTGGCATGGGCGGCATCCCATGCACCCTGATTGGTCCATAAATTATGCAAATCGAGTGACTTCGTGTCTTTGGCGGGTGCAGCAATACTTATCGGTAAGTCTGCATTGGGGCTGGCGCTGAAGTTGGGCAAAGCCTCGTTGGGCGATTTATTGGCAAGGGTGATTGTTTTGGCCAAGGTAAACATCACCGAGGGTGAGAAGGCTGACTGGGTTTTATTATTAAAGAAGGCTTTGACCCGCGCATAATAACGCCCATAATTTAAATTGTTGGTGGGCAAGGCCGAGTAAAATGTGCCAGTAACTGTGCCTGAAATAATCGGTGTGGCAAAGGTGGCTTCGTCATCAATCTGCACTTGATAACTTTCAACCAAATCGAGTGGCGACCAAATAATCTCTGGGCGTTGAAGATTGATTAAGGTGGTATTGGCGACGGGCGATAAGATATCGGGTGCAAGGTTTTTATTGTCGCCGCCCTGTGTCACATCGGCAGATGAATAGATCAGCCAATCGGTCTCGACGAAGTTATACAAATACCTGCCGGGATAACGCCCGATGGTTTTGCCCTGCATGGCAACGGCTGTTCCTTCAAAATCAAGCGGTACAAATATATCTTTTTGCCACAAGCCTGCCGCAATTGCAGCCTCGGCTTTGGGGCCGGGGGCATCGGTGGGCGCAGTTCCCCATGCTACAAAATCGCGCAGGGCAATGGGCGGCACACCGGCCTCGCGCCAAGGCAATGAGGGTTCATCTGCCGTGTTTTCACTCAGGTTGTTGGCAATCAGCGGCAAAAAAGCGCGTGTGCCGCGCCCATATAGGCTGAGTTGCCCGGCGCGGTCATTCAGCACATTCACCATTTCTGGCGGGCTGTGCAAGATAATGCGTTTGTCGCTGGGGTCGGTGTCATTTGCGGCGCTGCCCATGCCATCGAAGATGACCAACACAAAGGTTTCGGGGGGCACGGGTGGCAGCGTTGGAAAGACGAACCACATGCCTTCTTCGTTGCTCAACTTGTAGCCGCTGATGTCTACTTCTTGCCAATAATTATTTTTTAATTCCACCCATTCAAAGCCATTGGGCGCGGCTTGAATATTGATTTCGTTTAAGTCTAAGCCAATTAGCCGGTCATTTGGGGCGGCTGGGGTTGTTGGGGTATTGGCATGGGTGGCTAATTTGGGTGTAATGCCTTGTTCGTCTGTGAGAGTTGGTGATGGGGGCAAAGCCTGCGCGGGCTGTAAATTTGCTGCCGAAATTAACACAATCAACGCCAAACATTGACGCAATCGAACAGAAGTCATAAGATACCTCCAAAATATTATAGATTTGCAGTTTTGCAATAATATTATATTGTATCTTTTTTGCGAGCAAATCGAATTTTTATAAAGTGACCCAATCTACAAATCTCTTCGCGAGAAATGGCGGATGGCGAGCATGAGGACAACAAGCGTGTAGCCAATGGCCCACAATAGCATATTGGGGCTGGGCACAATGGTGCTTGAAAATGGGGTGATGTTGAGTGCGCCGATGCCATCGGGTTGCATATAGTGCGCGGCTAGCCGCCACAGCGCTTCGCTGGGCATGATGAGGCTGGTGACAACCCCGATATTTTGCGCGGCCTGATTGCCAAGCAAACCGCCTACTTGCTCGACCCAGCCGCCGATAAAGGCCAAGCCAAACATGCCAAACACAAAAACGCCATTGGTTAAGGTGGTAAATCGCGTACCGCCTGCAATCGACAAGGTGAGCAATAGCAAGGTTTCGAGCAACATAATGGGCAGGGCGATGTGAATATTGGGCAAGTCATAGCTGGTCATAATTGCCACCAGGCCAACGATGCCGCCAATCATGCATGTGGCATAAATTAGCATAATAAATGCAAAGCCCAGCCATTTGCCCAGCACAATTTGCGAGCGCCGCACCGGTTTAACCACCAATGACTGAATTGAGCCAGAGCTTATTTCGCCCGAAAGTGTGTCAACGGGTAACAGCGTTGCCATCATGACCAGCAAAAAATTAACCGTGTATAGCCCCGCCATCGCCAAAAAATTATAGGCGAGGCGGTTGCTTTGGGTGCGAATGGCGGAGGGGGGCAAGCGTAGCTCTTGTTTGATGACCGCATCATTAATAAAATAGATGCCAACCCCAAAGACGATGAGAAATAGTGCCCCCAACACAATTGCTGCCAGCAATACCCGCTTGCGTAGGGCTTCATGAAAGGTGAGATGGGCGATCGTAAGCATAGTAGTTGACAGTTGATAGTTGATAGTTGACAGTTGATAGTTGACAGTTAGCAGTTGACAGTTAGACAATGAAACATTGTCAACTATCAACTATCAACTGTCAACTGTCAACTGTCAACTGTCCATTGTCTTCGGTCATGGTTTCAACAAACAGTTGTTCGAGCGATGGGTGATGGGCAGCGAGGCGATAAATTTCGCAGCCTTGGCCGACCAGCAAACGAGCCAGTTGCGGTAGGCTGGCTTCGTCTCGAATATTCATGCGAATGAGATCGCCATCTCGATGGGCATTGCTGCCAAATTGGGCTAACCCTTGCAAAATGCTGTCATCGACCTGTCCCAATTTTAGTTCGAGTTCGTTGATATGAATTTCATTGTCTTTTAAGTTGATTTCGCGCACCACATTGCCGCGCTTGAGAAAAACCACGCGGTTACACGTCACTTCGATTTCGCTGAGCAAATGCGAATTGAGAAAAACCGTGGTGCCTTCGTTGCGTATTTCAGTGATGATATCGCGCACCAGCAGGCGGCCTAATGGGTCAAGCCCTGAGGTTGGCTCATCTAAAAAGACAATTTTGGGGTGATTGAGCAAGGCCATTGCCAACCCGATACGCTGCAACATGCCTTTGCTATATTGTTGCAATTTGCGGTCGCCCGCTTCTAACAAGGCTACCCGCGCCAGCAATGTCTCGATCCGTTGTTTAAGTGCTTGGCCCGACATGCCATATAAACGCCCGTGAAAATGCAGAAACTCGCGTCCGGTCAGCCAATCGTGAAAACGAAAATGTTCGGGCAAAAAGCCAATTTTGCTGCGGGCTTGCACATTGCCGGGTGGCAACCCCAACACCCAACAGTTGCCAGCGCTGGGTTTTACTAGCCCCAACAACATCTTAATTGAGGTGCTTTTGCCCGCCCCATTTGGTCCCAAAAAACCAAACACCTCACCTTCTCTAACATTGAGTGTAAGGTCGGCAACAGCCAGTTTGTTGCTAAATTGTTTTTGTAGGTGTTGGGTTTCGATAACGAACATAAAAAAGGGGCAGGTTGCAGGTTGCAGGTTGCAAGGGCAAGTTGCAGGTGGCAAGTTCAAAACAATAAATTATATTGAACTTGCTACCTGCAACCTGCCCCTTGCAACTCTTATTGTAATGTTGCTGCAATGGCGGTGAGGTCATCGGGTGAGAGGGTGCTGGCGGCGGCGTAGACGATGCCATTCTCTGACCAGATGAGGGTCGCCGAGGCGCGTGGGCTGTTGTTGGCGCGGGCGGCGGTTGCGCCGCTGCCGCCTTGGGTAATCAATACGCCTTTGTTGCCGCGCACCGTGACATCACGGAACGAAGCGACGTTGGTGGGGATGGGCACGACCAAGGTGCTGTTCCAATCGATGGTGGCAGTCAATCGTTTGGCATCGTTGGCAGGCATGCCGGTCAGCCGCAACCCGATCTCGCCCAACTCAGCCATTGTCACGCCATCGGGCAAGGTCACTTCGGGGCTTTTGGCTTGGGTAACAAGCACCTCGCCACGTGCGCCAGAATAACGAGTGGCGACGACATTGGGCATGGTGACGGCAAGGGTTGCACCATCGAGCTTGGCCGGAGCCTTGATATCGGTAATGCCCATGGTGCTGAGCAAAGCGTTCAATTTGGCACTGTTGGCCTTAATTTGTGAAGCGCCTTCATTTTGCACATTCATGCTATCCATCGTCATGCCCGAAGTTGGGCCGAGCATCTTTACCGTAAAGCCAGCAAGCTGGCTGGCTTGCTCGGCGTTGGCAACTGGCGAGGGCTTGCCCGGCTCTTTAGTAATTTTGATGTCATCGCCGATGAGCGCTTTGATATCAATTTTGTTGTCTTTGGCAATTTTGCTCAGCGCCTCTAGCCGCGCTGGGTCAATGGCGATGGCAGTGACTTGTTTGACACGGAATAAGTTGAGGAAGTTTTGCGCAGCTTCGCTGACATTGGGCACGCTAAACATGACCATGCCGACAGCGGCAGCCCCCGCAATGGCGAGAGTGGCCGCACGGGGCGGTGCAATTTTGCGGGTGGCGATGGGCTGATCGATTTGCCGATACAATTTCTTGGCAAAGTCAGCATCGGGTTTTTGCTGATATTGGGTGAGCATTTCTTCAGTATTCATTGGGAATCTCCTTTTTAGTTGGGGTGGGTTGGTCCCATGCCGTTCTTAATCGTTGCATCAGGCGATTGGTAATGGTTCCGACATTTGACTCGCTGAGTGACATAAGGCCAGCAATGGCGCGATTGGTCAGCCCAGCGCCAAATTTCAGCGCCAATAATTCGCGTTCGCGCTCGTCTAATTGGCTGAGCAAACGGGCCAATTGGCGCAAATCGGCCCGTTGTTGGGCAATGTCGTCAGTCGATAGTTCCGTTGACACCTCGCCAATTTCATCTAACGATGCCGTTATCGTGAGCGCAGTGGTTTGGGCTTGTCTAAAATAGTCATTGGCAACATTACGCGCAATGCTGAATAACCATGTTGAAAAGCCTGCTAAATCACTGCGATAACGATCACGCGCTCGCCACGCTTTTTCAAATGTGGCGGCGGTCATGTCTTGGGCCAAGGCATCATCGTTCACGCGGTAACGAAAAAAGTTATACACCTTTGGCAATTGATCGGCATAAATAGCCTCCCAATCAATCTTAGGGTTACGGGCGGCCTGTTGTTGGCTGCCAAATACGCCGAGGCGATTAAGGAAAGGAATGTTTCCAACCATGTTCTAAATAAATATACGTGGCAATTGCAAACGTATCACAATGATTGGTTTAGAAAGCAATCTGCAAACTTAAACTTTTTTGACAGTTTTAAGTTATTGGCAAATTTGGTTTGACAATGCCCCAAGTCGATGCTATTTTATTAGGATTCATCTGCACAGGGGTGCTTTCTAAAATTTTTGTTTAACTATGATAAACCCAATGGCTATTCAATCAAAAGATATTATATCAAGCATGGGGGGGTAATGCCCGAATCTGACCTTGCGAAGCAATGCACCATTATCGAACCATGCGCCATTGCGCGTGGCGGGTTGCTTATGTTGCTGGCCGATGATGCACAACTGTGCTATGGCTATGTGACGGTGAGTGAGGCCATTACCGATGCCCAATTGTTAAATGCGCAAGCCGCTTTAATTGGGCCGAGCCACGAGCCGAGCGCGGCCTTAAAAATGGCACGTGATATTGTGGCAATGGCTCAGGCGGCGGATATAGCGCCTCCCAAGATTGTGATTTTTTCGCATTGCGCCAATGACGTGCTTTTTCAGGCCGATGCCGCCTATAGCGGGGTGACGGCCTGTATTGTTGTGCCGGTGCAAACACAGGCTGCGCTGCTGCAAACGGTTCAAGATGTGCTGGCGGGCAGGCATGTCATAAACCCGCATCTTCGTGCGTCAACCGAGCGGCTGCAACACCTTTCGACCCGTGAGTCGGATGTGTTGCGGCTGATGGCGGATTATCGCAGCAACAAGGAAATTGCCGCCGCGCTGCATACCAGCCTCGCCACCGTCGATAAACAGGTGCGCAATATTTTAGCAAAACTTAATGTGTCGAATCGTGGCGATGCCATTCGGCGCGCCAAACAGTTGGGCAGGGTATGAAAACCAACCATAGAAAATGGTTGGTTTTCATACTTGTGCATTTGCTTCGGTTTTGCTACGATGTGGTTGTAAGGTTTTCTGCGCAGAGGGGCTTACTTATAGACCATAGTTTTGTTTGGTAATACCAGCCATATTTAAAAATAAATATCTTGGGAAATAACAAACAAAACCAGCTTTACTAGAGGAAAAGTAATCAGCCACCTATAACTTAACAAAGTCAGGTAGCTAAAAATAAGTAAGGAGTCAAAATGGATTATCTAAAAAAAGCATCAATAACAATATATATATTTGTGATGATAACCTGTCTGACAAATTTAAGTTTGCAAAATACTTTCGCTGCAACTGTTGACGGATATTTAGGTTCAGGACAATTTCCTACTTCTAATATATATCGTTGCCATGCCGGTGGAAACGCAACCGAAGCACAAAATGCTGCTGCACGGTGGAGTGTAGATACTGATATAAATGTGTATTATTACTGTGGAAGTTTCCATGTTTATTCCTCAAACGCAGGATATGGATCTACAGGGTGGGCTGGATACGCTTATATCTGTAGTCAAAATGGACAATGTGATAATCAATCTGCTTTTGATAGCACCTACAACCAGTGTACGCTCAGACTTAATCAGACTGCATTTGATAATAATCCTACTTTTTATACAAGTGCAGAGATACAAAAATTAGCTACTCATGAATTTGGTCACTGTCTTTCTTTATGGCACTCCACATCAAATGGAAGCGTAATGAATAATGGAAGTGTTCCAAATTCGCAAGATATAAGCCTTATAAATACTCGTTATTAATTTAAATTAATGGTGCCTAAAAGGAGCAAAATCATGAAAAATAATATGATAAATATAAAAACATTTGCAGTATTTATTACACTAATAACGATTGCAGGTTGGCAATTATCTGCAAAAACGCAATATTCAGTTAATTCACAAAAAGAAATATCGTTAAAAGAAGGTTCGTTAGGGTCCTCTGC
>CAZLOF010000010.1:0-22250 GCA_964560745.1 uncultured Thermoflexus sp. | reverse complement strand
TATGCAATCTATTTTGGCAGACAACAACGCCGTTTATCTTTTTGTCGCTTACGGCGTTTTTCATGGTGGCATTCTCATCTATCTGGCTTCTCTACGTGTTCGCAGCCGTGCGCTCGACCGCGATGAGCAAATGTTGGATGACGATACGCCGTAGATTTTTATAGGCCGATTTCGCTATGCCAATGCCAGCGATGATGGCATTGGCATAGCGAAATCGGCACGTTTACATTTTTGCCAACTGTGCTTGCATTTGCTCACGTTTGGCAATTAGCTCGGCCAACTTGCTGCGCTCTTTGTCAATCACGGCAGGTGGCGCACGTTTGGCAAAATCGCTGACCAACAAGGCTTCACTACGGTTGATGAGGTTGCTCGTCAACTCCAATTCGCCGCTTAAGCGAGCACGCTCGGCGGCCATATCCACCAAACCCGCCAATGGCAAATAAGCTGTAACTTCGCCTAGCGCCGCAGTCACACAGCCCTCTGGCGCAGGCAAGGTGTCGGCAATGGTGAGCGCGGTGACATCGACCCGCGCCAACATGGCAATAGCCTCGCGCTGTTCATTTAACATCGGCGCGGCTGCCCCAGCGCTTAATATGGCTGGAATACGTTTTTCGAGCGGCACTTTGTATTCGGCACGCACATTGCGAATGGCGCGAATGACCTCTTGCAACAGCGTCATATCAGCAAGTGCTGAGTGCTCAGTGCTGATCGCTGCGTGATCTGCTTTGGGGTATGGCGCGAGCATCAATGACGGGTAATTCTCACTTTCTACTTTTGCCTTTGCACTTTTTACTTCATTTAGCGCTTGCCACAATTCTTCGGTGACATAAGGCATAAAGGGGTGCAGCAGTCGCAAAGCCGAGTCGAGCACATGCACCAACACCGGCGCATTAAGGTTGAGTTTGCTCAATTCCAAATACCAGTCGCAATAGTCGCTCCAAATGAAATCATAGATCAGCTTGCCAGCCTCGCCATATTGATAATCATCATTTAATCGCCGCACATCGGCAATCGTTTGATTGAGCCGCGCCAAAATCCAACGGTCTGGAAGTGAATGAACACTTCCACTTTCCGCTTTCCACTTTTCACTTTCCACTTTTGTCAACACAAAGCGTGTGGCGTTCCAGAGCTTGTTGGCAAAATTACGCGCTCCTTCCATCCGGTCGCTGCGCCATTTTCCGCCCTCTTTACGCGCATCCATCTTAATGTCGTTGCCGGGCGCGCCCGCCGTTACCAAGAAATAACGCACGGCATCGGTGCCATAGCTATCGATCAATTCGAGCGGGTCAATCATTTTGTCGGGGCGGCTCTTGCTCATTTTTTTGCCATCGGCGGTGCGAATGAGGCCATGTAAATAAACCGTGTCGAAGGGGATCTTGCCAGTTAGCTCGATTCCCAACATCACCATACGCGCCACCCAGAAAAAGATGATGTCGTAGCCCGTTTCGAGCATGGCATTGGGGTAATAGGTCTTGTAGTCGGCGTGATTCACATCAGGCCAGCCCAACGTGCTGAAAGGCCACAAGCCCGACGAAAACCATGTGTCAAGCACATCGGGGTCGCGCAGCAATTGCACCTCTGGCCCCCAATCAGACACCGCTTTGGCATACGCCGCCGCCTCACTCACCTCACAATATTGTGTCGGGCGATTAGGCTGATGGCTCAGGGCTGACAGATCAGAGCTGACATACCAAACCGGTATTTGATGGCCCCACCACAATTGGCGACTAATGCACCAATCGCGAATGTTATCGAGCCAATGAAACCATGTTTTCTCGAAGCGCTCTGGCACAATGGTCATTTGCTTATTGCGCACAGCATCGCCTGCCGCTTTGCCCATCGTTTGCATATTGCAAAACCACTGCATACTGATGCGTGGCTCAATCACAGCCCCGCTACGTTGCCCACGCCCCAGCCGCACCGCATAATCTTCGACCTTTACCAGCAAGCCCTCTTTTTCAAGGTCAGCCACCAATTGTTTGCGGCAAGCATAGCGGTCGAGGCCAGCATATGGCCCAGCTTCGGCGTTCATCTTGGCGTGCTCGTCCATCACTTCGACAAAAGGCAAATGATGCCGCACCCCGATGTCATAATCGTTAAAGTCGTGTGCTGGCGTAACCTTTACCGCACCAGTGCCAAAATTGGGGTCTACATGTTTGTCAGCCACAATCGGAATACGCCGCGCCACACACGGCACATAAGCGTGGCAAGCCACCCGCGTGGCATAGCGGTCATCTTCGGGGTTCACGGCAATACAGGTATCGCCGAGCAAGGTTTCGGGGCGGGTGGTCGAAACCGTAATCCACTCGCTGGCGCCTTCGGCCCAACGACCGCTGCCCCATTCATGTTGTGGCCCGTCCCAACGATTGGTCTCAATCGGGTAGCGTATCGTCCATAAATGGCCGGGTTCGCCATCTTCAGCCACTTCTACTTCAAGGTCACTTACACCAGTCAATTGCACCGGGTCCCAATTCACCATACGCTTCGCACGATAAATCAAGCCCTTGTCATAAAGCTGCTTAAACGCCGTCATCACGGCATGGCTGCGATCATCATCCATCGTAAAGGCTTCGCGCTGCCAATCTGCCGAGATACCCATCGCCTTACATTGCTCGGTGATAACCTTATGTGAGTAATCTTTCCATTCCCACACCTCTTCGAGAAAATCGCTACGGCTCATGTCACGACGGCGTTTACCGGCTTTTTCGAGCTTTTTCTCTACAATGGCTTGGGTGGCGATGCCAGCGTGATCGGTGCCGGGCACCCACAAGGTGCGAGCGCCTTTCATACGGGCGTACCGTGTCATCAAGTCTTCGATCGCCAAGGTTAGCGCGTGGCCCATATGCAAGGTTCCAGTCACATTAGGCGGCGGTATGGTAATGACGAAGGGCTTCTCGTTGGGATCAATGTGCTTTTGGGCTTCGGGCTTGAAATAGCCATGTTTGTCCCACCAATCATATCGGCGGGTTTCCACTTCTTTGGGGTTATATGCTTTTGCTAGTTCCATGATTAAAAATAAAGGATAAATAGTGAAGGATGAAGGATAAAGAATGAAGGGCAAAAATTAAAAAATTAGCCGTTCATCCTTCATCCTTCAATAATTGATTCACCTTGTGAGCCATCGCCGCTGGTCCAACGCCAGCGCTCGTGCAGCCGCAGGCGGCCATCGGGCAAAACTTCGGGGGTCGATTGGCAGATGCCGGTCATCAGCTCGCCGTTACGATTAACGTGGCTATAGCGCATATCGAGGCTGCCGTCGCTGGCGACTTTGGCGACCAGCGTGCCAACGGCGACACCGCCCCCCTGATAGGTAGCCCAAACGATCGCATTGCCGCTGGCGACATCACCCTCTTGTCGATAATGAAATCGCGTCGTCGCGTCCACTTCGCCATTGGCGCTGTTCGATACCGATGCAAAAATTCGATTGTGATACATGTGTTTTAAGGGTAAAGGATGAAAGATAAAGGGTAAAAGATGAACACTTCAGCCTTCATCCCTCCTCTTTTATCCTTAACAAAAAAAGCCCTTCTCATCCGTTCAATCGGACGAGAAGGGCTTCCCGCTTGAACACCGATATTCTAAAATCAATAAGCTATGAATAATGAATGATGAATGATGAGCAACTTGCCCATAACTCAGAACTCAGCTCTCATAGCTCAGCACTCATAGCACTTAAAACGAAACGATTATGGCGTTTCGGCCATCCAGCTTGCTTGCGCAATTCCAAAGCGACCTTCAACAACCTGTAACCCCGACGAAGACTTGCAGCCTTTTGATCTTCGCTCTCTAGCGGTGTGCGTTGTTTACTCCTCTTTGGCAATACTGGCGATTTAATTGTGCGACGAATTATATCCTTAATCTACTTTGCCAATGTCACATACTAACCACTACAAAAATATGGCAATACCACCTGCGGCGCGGCATACCATGCGGCACGAAAATCATCATGGCTGGTAAAAACACGCTTGGGGATGCGCCGCGCCATGACGGGGCAATCGAAGCGGTTGCCGGCAAATGGAAAAGGTGTCATACGAAATTCCCATTCACCTTGTCGCGTCAGTGACACCGTCATCGGGCGGCCCGTGGCATCGGGCACATAGGTCATTTCGCGGTCGGCCAAACCACAGGCGCTAAATTGGGTCGAGAGAATATCGATCAGCTCAAAAATCTTGAAGTCATTCATCAAGCGTTCATCACTTAATTCGACTCCCAAACGGCGCTCGGCCTCGGGCCGCAACTGTTGCTGCAATGCTGTTTGCTCGGCAATAAATGCCTCGACGGCTGGCGTACTTACTTCGGGCATATGCCAACGATTGGGGCTGGGGTCAATGTGTAATCGGTCACGATGAATACCGACCACATGCATCGAGATGAGCAAAGCACAATACGGGTGCACCCGTTGCGCGGCTTGCACCCCAATTCGGTGCAGCTTAATATGTTCATCTGGCGATACCGTCCAAAAACTCACTGGGCGACCGGTTTCGCCTTCCATATGAATCAATGGGTGATCTTCATCACTGGCCGAGCCAGTGTCATGCATAGCAACAGCAATGGTGAGCAACCGCTTGTCAGTCGGTTGCCAATAGTGGGGCGAAACCATGTGCGAAGCGATATAACCACTATGATCATCGTGATCGCTCTGTTTAACCAGCATCCAGTCATTTAGGTAATCGGGGTGAGAATTAGGGCAAATAATCATGACCGGATAATTTTACTTAGCTTATCGATGTCAGATTAAGAAAGGGGTAAGGCCGATTTTGCGATATGCTAACATTAAAAAAATCATGACTACTCAAAAAGTCGCCGTTGTTACGGCATCCGGTAAAGGCATTGGGGCCGCAATTGCGAGCGAACTGGCGGAATCTGGGTATCAGGTTGCAATGCTGTCAAATTCTAATGGGGCAGTCAAGTTGGCCGAAAAATTAAATGGGATTGGGGTGACTGGCTCGGTGACTGAACCTTCGGATTTGGCAAAGCTGGTCAACCTGACGATGGAAAAATATGGGCGAATTGATGCGGTGGTGAATAACACAGGCCACCCGCCCAAGGGCGAATTGTTAGACATTTTAGATGCCGATTGGCATCTTGGCTTAGACATGCTAATTTTGAATGTGGTGCGGATGGCACGACTTGTGACACCTATTTTTATCAAACAAGGTCGTGGGGCAATCGTCAATATCTCGACGTTTTCGGCCTTTGAACCAAACCTCAATTTCCCCGTCTCAAGCACTTTGCGCAGTGGTTTGGCGAGTTTTACAAAACTTTATGCAGATCGCTATGGCGAATTTGGCATTCGGATGAACAATGTTTTGCCGGGCTATGTGGATAACTATCTTATAAGCGAAGTAAACATTGCCAAAATACCGATGAAGCGTTATGCAAAGGTGCAAGAAATTGCAAAAACCGTGCGCTTTTTGCTGTCAGACGATGCTGGCTATATTACCGGGCAAAATATTCGTGCTGATGGCGGCGTTACTCATTCGATTTAAGCGATATGTCTGCCACAATAAACAAAAAAAATGAGCAAAACACAATTATTTGACGTAATTATGGCGGGGGGCGGGGTAATGGGTTGCGCCACGGCCTATTATCTTTTGCAAGCAGATCCCACCTTAAAAATTGCAATTGTTGAGATGGACCCAGAATATAACCGCAACTCTACCGTGCTTTCAGACGGCAATATGCGGCTGCAATTCAACATCAAAGAAAATGTTCAAATTTCGCTGTATGGCTTAGAAAAATTAAAAACATTCAGCACAGACATGGCCGTCGGCGATTGGCAACCCGAAATCTCTTTTCGTCAACAAGGCAATCTGTTTCTTGTCGATGATGCCAATAAAGGGGATGCTCAATCGGGATTGATACAGCAACAACGCATGAATTGCGATGTTACTTGGCTAGAACCCGCCGAAATTAAAGCAAAATTTCCTTTATATGATGAATCGAAATTTGCTGGCGGCACGTTTGGTTGTCTTGATGGCACGATGGATCCGCAGGCCGTTTTAATTGCCTTCAAACGCAAATCGGTCGCACTGGGCGCAACCTTTATCCAAGCAAAAGTTGAAGCAGTGTTGCATGTTGCGGGCAAAGTGAATGGGGTCAGGCTGACGGATGGGACAATATTGACAGCCAAATATGTGGTGAATAGCGCTGGCGCTTGGGGAACCCAGTTAGCGCAGACAGCGGGCATCGAATTGCCGATTGAACCGGTGCGGCGACAGGTGTTTGTATTGCAAACAAACGCCAAACCTAACAAAATTTACCCACTGACCGTTTTTCCGTCTGGGTTATACCTCATTCATGAAAATGACGGCGTGTTTATGTGCGGTAAATCGCTCGACAATGACCCAGTCGGCTTCGATTTTACGTGGAATCACGATAAATTCAACGAATTTTTGTGGCCTGAATTGGTCGAATATGTGCCGATTTTTGATCAGTTGAAGATTTTGCGTGGGTGGTCTGGGCTGTATGATGTGAATCGTTTTGACGGCAATGTGCTCTTGGGCGAATGGCCTAATTTGCAGGGCTTTTTGCTTGTCAACGGTTTTTCTGGTCATGGCTTTCAACAGTGTCATGCCATTGGTCGCTATCTTTCTGAAGTTATACGTGGAGTTGATTTTTCTTTGGATCTGTCTATCTTCTCGCCCAAACGTATTTTTGAAAATACCCCCGTGTTTGAGGGCTTTGGTAAATTGGTGTAAATACCGATATTAAAGTAACGTACACTTAGCCCCACGAAAAATGATTACATCTAAAGACTTTGTGGCATTCTATACCCGTAATACGGGCATGATGCAAAAATTCGCCGCCGATATGACCCAAGCCGAAAGCCTAATGACACCGAATGGCATTGAAGGCAATTGTTTAAATTGGATCATCGGTCATCTTGTTAATACGCGCAATACCGTCATTCGTTTTTGCGGTGCGCCAGAGCGCCAATGGTTGACCTATAAGACGATGGAAGAACTACGCGCCTTGTATGGCAACGGCTCGGCCCCCATCGGCCCGGGCAGCACCAGCGCTTTGCAACTATCGCAGTTGCTCGAAGGCCTAGCGGCCACCCAAGCCGCTATCGAAGAGGCGATGACCTCTTTAACCCCTGAGAAGCTCAGCACCGAAGTTGAGGCGTTGGGTCGTAAAATGCCACTCGACCACTTGTTTTTATACTTGTTTGGTCACGAACAATATCACATCGGTCAACTTGAATATGTGCGCCCACTTAGCGGCAAAAATAACCCATAGTTTACCAACTCAGCGTTATTTTAGGGCAGATTTAAGTTGAAGTATGCCAATTTCATGCTATTTGCTGAGGCAAATAGCATGAAATTGGCAAAATGTTTTACATTTAAATTAACTATGAATTTCAGACTTCCGGGGCCAACCGCCCTACATCCACACGTATTGGCCGCAATGCAAAAAGGCATGATCGACCATCGCGGGGCCGAATCAGTGCGTATGGTGCGCCGTTTGGTGGCGCTCTATCAACAAATTTTAGGGACTACCCAAGATGTGTATATGATGACTTCTTCGGGTTGGGGCGGCGTTGAATCGCTGTTGGTCAATACCATTGCCGCTGGTGACCGTGTGTTAAATGTGTCGGCTGGCTTTTTTGGCGAAAAATTTGGCACTATGGCCCAAGCCTTTGGCGCTGAGGTCGAGTCGCTTCAATTTGCCGATGGATACATTATTGAGGCGCAAGCCGTAGCCGCCAAACTGCGCAGCATGAGCGATGTAAAAGCAGTATTGCTCACCCAAAACGAATCGTATACCGGCGTTTTGCATCCTTTGGGCGAAATCGCCCGCGCCATTCGTGAAAATTCAGATGCCCTGATCTTGGTCGATGCCGTCAGCGCATCGGGCGCAACCGAAACCCGTATGGATGAATGGGGCATCGACGGTCTCGCCACCGCCTCGCAAAAGGCTTTGATGGGGCCACCGGGTATGGGTATTTTCGCCGTGAGTGAGCGGGCTTGGCAAGCCTATGCCCGCACCAAAACCCCGCGTGTTTATTTTGATTGGGGACCCTATAAAGAGCATCTCAAAATGGGCACAGTGCCGTCTACAGCAGCCTTGCCAGTGCTTTATGCGCTCAATGCCGCTGCCGATTTGATCGAAGCTGAAGGGTTGGCCAATGTATATGCACGACACGAGCGCATTGCCGCATTCACGCGCGCCCGTGTTGCCGAGATGGGCTTAAAAGTGCTGTCGCAACCGAATGCCCATTCGCCCTCGCTGACTGCCGTGCTAATGCCCGAAGGTGTAGACGGCGACAAAGTGCGGGCGACGATGAACGAGATGGATGTCGCCGTCGGTGGCTCATGGGGGCGCTTGCAAAGCAAAATTATTCGTATTGGTCACATGGGGGCCGTCACCGAAGCCGACATTGATGATGCGATGGAAGTGCTCGGAGATGCCATTGCGAAGAATCGTTAGGAGTTGAGGGTTGAGAGTTGAGAGTAATAGGTTCCAACGCTTAACTCTCAACCCTCAACTCTCCCACTGCCCTATGTCTTTACAATCTTACATCGACCAGCATGGCATTGTCGCTCGCCTGATCGGCAATATTGGCGAAACGCCGACTGTGCCTGCCGCCGCTGCGGTGTTGGGCGTACCACCCGACTATATTGTTAAAACCCTATTGTTTGAAGTTTCAGCACCAATTACTTTTACCAATCCTCAATCCTCAATCCCTAATCCGCAATCCCCAGCGCATGTTGTCGTTATTAGTTATGGCGAAAAACGGGTAGACAAAAAATTGTTGGGGGCGGCCTTGGGTGTGAGTAAAAAGCACATTGCATTTGCCAAAGCCGAGACTGTGCTGAGCTTAATTGGCTACCCAGCGGGTGGTGTGCCGCCATTTGGTCATCGCACAGCGCTGCCAGTGCTCATCGATGCTGGCATTATGCGACATGTGGTGGGTGAGCGCGACCCGCACACAGTGCAGGTGTTTGCCGGTGGCGGCGATGATGCTACCATGATGGCAATTAGCGTAGGCGAATTGTTGCGGGTGTTGGGCGCAGTTAGTTGTGATTTGTGAGCATATGCGCCGTCACTTGTCCCATGCTTCCCCGCGTGCCATTGTCTGCGCAATGCCCTCCCGAATCGAAGCCTCAGAAACTTGCAGCCCTTTGGCCCCCGCAACCCGCATTAATTCGCGCACAATAATCGCCCCGACCAAAATCATATCCACCCTGTCTGCCGCAAGACCCGGCACATCCATCAACAATTTCGGCCCCATGCCACTCAGCCGATCAATTAACTCGTCTAAAACAGTCGCCTGCAAGGTGTAATCACCAAAATTAAGCGGTAGACCCGGCGGTACGGCTTGATCGACCCGCGCCAAAGCCCGCACTACGCCCCCAATGCCAACCAACCTGTCTTTGCGAGCGCTGTTTTTTAGCCAATCATGGGTGGTTAATTTGCTATTGATCAACCGTTTGAGCGCCTCTACTTGCCCGGCTGACCATGCTTGATGATGTGGAAATTGTTGGCTGACGCGCAACGCCCCCAATGGCAAGCCAGCATTGGCCCGAAAAACCCCATCAACCATATGCGCCAATTGCAAACTGCCGCCCCCAAGATCAAAAATGAGGCCATTGGTGAGATGCAATTGCGCCATGACCCCCAGCACGCCATAACGTGATTCTTCTTCAATGCTTAGCACATGCACCATCAACCCAGTGGCGCGGCAAACCTGGTCGATTAGCGCAGCTTGATTGGCGGCCTCGCGCACCGCGCTGGTAGCAGCCACGACAATATGCGGCACTTTAGCCGAGGTGCACCATCGTTTAAACGCTTGTAAGGTTTCAATGACGCGCTGAATGGCATAAGGTGGCAAATTGGAATTGGCATCAAGTGCTTCGATTAAACGCAAACGCTCGCCCGATTGATAGATGCGAGTGATATTAAAGTTAGCGTGACAGGCAAAAATACTTAAACGCACTGTGTTTGATCCCAAATCAATCACGGCAAGTTCGGTAGGGAGTTGTAATGTGGGCATAAATTGAGTATGGGCAGGTCATACCGTGCCCAGCCCCATGCTATCGGGTTTAGGTTAAGCCCAAGTTAATAACTCATGTTACGCACACGGTCATCTCGGAATCCAACAAATGCGTCACTATATTTAACCTCAACTTAACTCACCCTAATTAAACTGATCACATGATCACAAAATCGGTCTTATTCTTATGCACTGGCAACTCGGCCCGCAGCCAAATAGCCGAAGCGCTGTTGCGGCATCGCGCTGGCAAACAATTTGCGGCCTTTAGCGCGGGCACTGATCCCAAAGGCGTCAGTCCATTCACCATTCATGCGCTCGATGAAATCGCCGTTAGCCATGTCGGGCAATATTCCAAACACGTCGATCAATATTTGGGCAAAGTCAACTTCGATTACCTGATCACCGTGTGTGACCATGCCGCCGAAAATTGCCCCGTTTTTCCGGGTGCGGGTCAACGGCTACAATGGTCATTCGATGATCCGGCTGCCGTCGTTGGCAACTATGACGATAAAATGCAAGCCTTTCGCCGCGTGCGCGACCAAATTGACCAACAAATTGGCGCATGGGTGGCGGCGATTCGCTAATTACCCACCGCCCATGCTATCGTGCAGTTTGGTTTGCGTCAGCCGAATACTGGGCAAATTATTTAAAAGTGGCAAAAATTGTCGCACCGTTATCGTATTGCTAATGGGTGGAATGGGTGTTTGCGTCGGCACGGGCGTAGTGGTTGCGGTGGCAATCGGTGTCTCGGTGGGTGGTAGCGGTGTCGGGGTGGGCAACTCAATCGAAAAGGTCGTGCTGGCGATGATGGCATTGCTCCAATCAGGCACATTGCCAGCGCCGTCATGAGGCCGCGCCCTAAAATCATAGCGTTTGCCATTCTCCCCCACAAAACGATAACTATTGCGCTCATCGCGGTCAAAAATTTGGCTCCAGCCGCTGGGTTGTCCGTCGGGTTGCACCACGCGATATTGCAAATCCCACCATCGCAGACCAGTGGCATTACCAATTGGCTCATCGCGCCCGCTCATGCTCAGCAGCACATCGGTGGTGGTAATGACGGCGGGCAGCGGCAAAATTTGCCCAGTTGGCGGCACAATGTCGCTTTCGACAATGATAATGGGCTTGCTCGGCACTTGGCAATAATCGCGACTCCAGCGCCAATTTTGGGCGGGTGGTAACACAAATCGATAACTGCGGTTATCGCCTGCGCTTGGCAAAATGGTATAGCTGCGGCCATCTTGCTCTATCACCGTTGCCGATGGAATATCCGTCATCGGGAAATCATAGGCCACTGTGTCGCGGCTGGCGTTCCAAATTACACTAACGCGCCCCAAATTGGTACCATAAAAACTGATGCGCCGCACCCCATTTGTCCAGCGCATACTGCGCGATGACCAGACATGGCGGCTGGGTAGCCATTGTGCCATCACTTGAAAGGCTGTAAACCCGGGTTTGCGGGTGCGATTATTTTTGAGCAAGCCCCAAGGTTCAATTTCTGAATCGGCATCGTTGGTGCGAAAATAATAAAAACGTTCGGCCCCTTTGTCGAGTGCATAGGCATATGAGGCAATCAGATAACTAGCTTGTTCGTCGGGGGTGGCAAATTCAGGGAATGCGCCATCTTCACGCACCCGAATACCGGTTTCAGTCACCCAAATCCGATGAGCATTGTCGGTTTCGCCCGGCAAAAACGTGCGCATGTCGCGCCGCAAATAATTGTCGATCAAATCACCCTCAAATTGCATACTGCAAATTCCAACATCATAAGGATGATAGCCCATCACATCGAAAAAATAGCGGTTGGCCGGGCCTTCGGGGTCTTGACCCAAGGCACGCAAAATGCCTTGAATATTGCCAATATTTTGATAATGAAAAATGCCGCCCAGCACCACAATGGCGTTGGGGTCGGCGGCCTTAATGGCCTGATACGACACCTTCATCAGCCGTGCAAACAATTCGGGGGGGCCGGGCCAAAATTCAATATTCGGCTCGTTCCACACCTCCCATGCCTTAATCCGGCCTTTGAATTGGTTAGCGGTGCGAAAAACAAATTGCCCCCAATGGTTTTGCGGGTCATTCCATGCCAAATCTAAATTGGCCGGCACCCACCAATGGCCTTTGGCATAGCGGCGGTCGGCAGCCCAATCGGGCGGGTTCGCCAAAATACCCAACACTTCGATATTATTTTGGCTGGCGGGGGCCATCACTTGGCTCTCGTAGGTGCGATAATCGAAACTGCCCGGTGATGGGTTGAGTACCTTCATAGCAAACTCGACCCGCTCGTGGCTGCCGCCGGCCTCGCGCAGTTCGGGGTACATGTTGAAATAGTTGGCAAAATTCATGCCCAACTTGGGGTTTTGCGCCACCGCAGGCGCATCTGACAAACTCGGCAAGTGTGACGATGTCACACCCTCGCGTGATGCATTGCCACCTTGGTCGCGCAAATGCTCATTGCGTAGCCAAGAGGCGGCGGCATAAGACACAACTGGCTCGATAGGCGGCAAAGTATCGGGCTGGCTAACCGAGGCCGCTTTGCTGGGTGGCGGATTAAGCGACACATTCACAAGGCCCGATGCTGGTTTATCGGGCGCGGTGTTTGGCGCTGCCATATTGGGCAGGCTTTGGCAGCTTGTTGCCAGCACTGCGGCGACAATAAGGCCAGTCAAAATAGTTCGATGTTGGGCGATCACGATGACTGAGGATTGTAATGCACCACAATAAAGCCACAAAATTAACATGAATAAACAGGATGGACAAGATTTTTTTATCTTGGCTATCCTGTTTATCCATGTTAAACCCACCAACATCAGGTAAAATACCCGCAATGGCATACGACATTTGCCCAGCGCAACCACAATATGAACAAACACAATTGCAATTGTGCGATTTGTGTCTGATCAGCCTTGTTTAGTGTCGTTATTACCGCAAAACTATCAGCAAACACATTAAATCGCACAAGGCTTGCCTGTGCGATTTTTTTTATTTTTTATTAAGGAAATGACAAATATGAGCATCGTCCGCACCCGATTCGCCCCATCACCCACCGGAGAATTGCACATTGGGGGTGTGCGCACCGCGTTATTTTCGTGGCTGACCGCCAAACATCATGGCGGGCAATTTTTTTTGCGCTTCGAAGACACCGACCAAGACCGCTACAGCCCCGGCTCAGCCCGTAATATCATCGAGCAATTTAAATGGCTAGGGATTGAGTTAGACGGCGGCCCCGACCATATCGCCTTACAGGCCATGAAAACCAACGAAGACACGCCTGATGCGCTAAACGATGGCAGTTATCGCGGTATTCCGGGGCCATTTGTACAGTCGCAGCGGTTGGCTATTTACAAAGCCCACGCCGAGCAATTGGTAGCGGCGGGCAAGGCTTATCGTTGTAACGAAAGCGCCGAAGAACTGAGCGCCATGCGGGCCGAAGCCCAAGCCCAAGGCCGCACATTTATGTTTAAAAAGAGCGCCCGTTTGCGCACCGAGATCGACCCTGCCACACCGCATGTCATTCGTTTCGATATGCCATCCAGCGGCCAAACCGTGTTAAACGACATGATTCGCGGCAAAATTGTGTTTGAGAATGCCAATTTGGGCGATGATGTATTGCTCAAATCCGATGGCTTCCCAACCTATGCGTTGGCAGCGATGGTGGATGACCATTTGATGGGGGTGACGCATATCATTCGCAGCGACGAATGGCTGCCAAGTGCGCCCAAGCATATCGAGATCATCAAGGCTTTTGGCTGGCAATTGCCCATTTTTGCCCACGTGCCCACCGTAAACGGCGAAGATGGCAAAAAGTTGAGCAAACGCCATGGGGCCAGCGGTTTGTGGCAGTTTCGTGATCAGGGTTATGTGCAAGAAGCCATCATCAACTTTTTGGCGATGTTGGGCTGGGCGATGGGCGAGGGCGAAGAGCAAAATGTCTTTACCACCGCCGAGTTGATCGAGAAATTTTCGCTTGAGCGGGTGGGCGGCTCACCGGCGGTGTTTAGTTACCCAAAGTTAGATTGGCTAAATGGGGTGCATATTCGTCGAATGCAGCCCGACGATTTGGCGCAGCGGCTATTGCCATTTTTGGCGCAGGCCGGGCTGCATATCGATAGCCCAGAAAAACGGGCGTTGTTGGTGCGCATTGTGCCGCAAATTCAAGAGCGCATCAAAAAATTAACCGAGGCTGCCGGTTTTATCGATTTCTTTTTTGCTGATGTGCCAACGCCGCCACATGATATGTTGATTGGCCCCAAGATGGAGCAACATTTGTCGTTACACGCGCTTAAGGCTGCCCGCACCCTGTGTGCCAATATCGCTCAGTTTGAAGATGCGCCGCTTGAGCAAGCCTTCCGCAAATTGTGTGATGACCTGAAACTGAAGCCCAATCAAATCTTCAGCATCATCCGCAATGCCGTGACCGGTAAAACCGTCACCCCGCCATTGTTTGGCACGATGGCAATTTTGGGGCGCGACACGGTGTTGTTGCGGCTTGATCGGGCGATTGCGGCGTTGTCGTCGTAATGGTTTGGGAAATTGGTCGGGGTTTGTAACGAACCCCGACCTTTTGAGTTGATGAAAGATTTTTCCGACTTCACAATCTATCTCCCACAGTGTCGCTGTGGGAGATAAATCATGAAATTAGCCATTCATCTTTTAGGAATTTGCTCTATTTTTAGAAGTACTACACATTCAGACAGATTTCAAACCCATCACGCAAATTGCTCTAAATTAACCGCCACCAAGGGGAGCGCCTGGTCTACAAAATTTTCAAGTGCAGGGCGTTTTTTGAGGTGGCTGTAATGAGAGGCCAAGCCATAAATGGCCCAAGTGGCAACGGTGGCGGGAATCTCGGTGGCGAGTTTTGAGTTTCGCAACCAATGCGATAACACATCAAAAAGATGTTTCTTGATAATGCCTTCGACCAACGAGTCAAATTGCTGATGCGGCTGGCCCCAACCGATATGCATTCGCATCAGAGAATGACATACCACAAGCATCAGGTTGCGCAAATTGTCAGATGAGTAACTGCACATATTCAATCCACGTTCTTCAATCTTTGACATAAATACTTTTTGGACGGCGTAATCGAGCAAGGCGTATTTGTCGGGAAAATGGGCATAGAACGTGGCCCGGTTGATCTCGGCTTTGGCGGTCACATCTTGCACCGAGATGGATTCGAACGGCTTTTCGGCAAGCAGCGACTCAAATGATGTCAAAATCAGATGGCGGGTGCGTTTAACACGAGGGTCCAGTTTTTCTTCAATATCTTTCAGGTTAGACGACACTTTTGCTCCTTTGTTGCTTAGGCAACACCCGTAACACTTTGTTGGTTGATTTTTACATGAAGATCAGTATACTAATCAACAAGTGTTGTGTAAGCGCACAACTGTATTTTATCATTCACTTTTAAGGAAAATCAAAAATGAATATTGCGTTATGGATTGCACAAGGGGTATTGGCGTTGATGTTTGCGATGGCGGGGGCGATGAAGGCCACCCAATCGAAGGAGAAGCTGGCGGCTTCGAAGCAGATGGGTTGGGTCGAAGATTTCTCGCCGACGATTTTAAAGACGATTGGCATCTTAGAGATATTAGCAGCCATCGGCTTAATTGCACCCATGCTTACGGGGATTCTTCCATGGTTGACACCGTTGGCTGCGGTAGGGCTGGTCTTGACCATGATTGGGGCGATCGTGACCCATCTTCGCCGTAATGAGACTCAGGGCGCAATAAAAAATGTTGTCTTGCTATTAATTGCTGCTTTTGTAGCCTATGGGCGCTTGGCGCTTGCATAATTACAAACATCACAGGCAATGTGTAAATACTTTAATTGTCATAAAAGCTAAACCATGAGTGAACAAACAGACACACCCAAAATCGTGATTGCCCCCAATGGCCCCTATCTCGTCTATGGCAATCCCAACATCGTCCACAAAAAACAGATCAGCTCGGAGCACGGCGAGCCAATGACATGGCAGACGAACCAACAAATTGAGACCGGCAATCGACCTGTTGTGGCACTTTGTCGCTGCGGAGGGTCGGCGAATAAACCATTCTGTGATGGCGCCCATGCTCGTAATGCCTTCGATGGTAGGGAAACTGCCGCAAACAACACCTTCGAGGAGCGCAAGACTGTTCACGAAGGTAGCACCGGCATCGTGATTAAGCGAGATTACTCGCTGTGCGCAGAGTCTGGCTTTTGCGGTCATCGTTTGGCAAACATTCAGAAATTGGCAAAGCAAACCGGTGATTCAATTGTGCGAGCGCAAGTGATGGCGATGATCGAACGTTGCCCCTCTGGCTCGTATACCTATGCGTTAGATGCGCATTCTGCCGACATTGAGCCAGACCTCCCTCAGCAAATTGCAGTTACAACTGAAATGACATCCGAGGGGCCAATCGCTGGTCCATTGTGGGTAACGGGTGGAATCACGGTCGAACGTTCGGATGGCAAAGAGACCGAAGTGCGGAATCGGGTGACATTATGCCGCTGTGGCGCATCGAAAAACAAGCCGTTTTGTGATGGCACACACCGAGCGATACAGACACAGCCAGATAAATGAGATAACGATGGAAATAGGTATTGACAGTTTCGCGGCTGCCGCAGCAAACGATGGTAGAGACTCAGCAGTTCACAACATGAATGCAATGGCTGAGTTGCTCGAAAGAATGACGCTTGCGGATGAGGTTGGTCTCGATTTCTTCGGCATTGGCGAGCATCACCGCAAAGAGTTCCTCGACTCTGCCCCTACGATGATTCTGGCGGCGGCGGCGGCCCGCACCAAGCGTATCCGCTTAGGCAGTGCCGTGACAGTGCTCAGCGCGGCGGATCCGGTGCGTGTCTTTCAAAACTTTGCCACGCTCGATCTGATTTCACGCGGACGGGCGGAGATGGTGGTGGGGCGCGGTTCGTTTATCGAGGCATTCCCGCTCTTTGGGTTAGATCTGAACGATTATGATGCGCTCTTTGCCGAGAAACTCGAGCTGTTGCTGACCATTCGAGAGAATGAAGTCGTCAACTGGTCGGGGCAATTTCGCCCCGCGCTTCGCCAGCAGGCCATCTATCCCAGACCCGTGCAAAACCGTCTGCCGATCTGGTTGGGCGTGGGCGGAACCCCAGCTTCGTTTGTGCGGGCCGGTGTGCTTGGGTTGCCGCTGATGGTAGCTGTCATCGGTGGCGAAACCCACCGTTTTCGACCTTTAGTTGATCTCTACCGGCAGGCAGGCGCAAAGGCCGGCCATGCGCCAGAACAATTGAAGGTAGGATTACATTCGCTGGGTTATGTGGCAAACAGCACGGCAGAAGCCGTGGCCGACTATTACCCCGGCTATGCCGAAACCTTTACGCGCATTGGTAAAGAGCGTGGTTGGCCGCCGACGAATCGCGCACGCTTCGATGCGCAAAATGGACCAACAGGCGCGTTGTTGGTTGGTGGGCCAGAAGAAATCGCCGAGAAGATCCGCCGGCATAGCGCGGCGTTGGGTGGCATTTCACGGTTTACATTTCAAATGGATAACGTCGGGTTATCACATAAAAACTTGTCACGCGCCATTGAGTTAATCGGCACAAAGGTCGCACCGTTGGTCAATCGCTAATCCGTTTCACGCACCTCACCCCACCACCACCCGACACACTCGCCAATCATCCAACATCCGCGCCCCAAAGCCCTTGTAAAAGCCGATGGCATCCTCATTCCAATCCAGCACCATCCACTCGAAGCGCCCACAACCTTGCTCGGCAGCAAATTGGCGCAAATAAGTCATGAGCGCCTTGCCAACCCCCTTGCCGCGATATGCTGGCTTGACATACAAATCCTCTAGCCACAAGCCGCGCTTGCCAAGCATGGTCGAGAAGTTATATAAATAGACGATATAGCCAATTGGCTGCTGACCGGCAGCATCGAAGGCCAACAGCGTGTATGCCGCTGGCTGCGGGCCAAAGAACGCCTCGCGCAAATCGGCCTCAGTTGCATACAACGTCAATTTTTCAAACACCGCCATTTCGTGAATGAAGGCGTGAAGCAGTGGCACATCATCAATGCTGCCCGGGCGCAATTCAAAATCAAACTGGTTGGCAGTTAATTTCATAGTGGGTTAGCATGATGCGCCAACCATGCTTCTAAATCCTCAAAATGTTTGAAACCAAGCAAATCATCAACCAATTGCAATTGCTTGTCTCGGCCCAACTGCTCAATGGCCTCACGCAATTCCGAATTCACTGGGCCAAGCAAGCGCTCTAATAGCCGCATAATTAACCCGATGCGCTCGAATTCACGGCCTTCTTCACGGCCTTCTTCACGGCCCTCTTCACGGCCCTCATTCCGCCCTTGTAACATCGCCATTTGCTCAATACTCGATATATATTTCATCGGTCCTGCCTCCATTTTCCTTAATTCTTCTTTATATTGTATTGCCTCTGCCTGAGGCAACTGCATCACCCAATCCATAAAACGATATAAATCGTAAATGGCTTCCAATGAATAACGTTGTTGCCCCAATTGTTGCGTCAAGCGAATTTTCATTTTAAGGCGTGCTTGGACATTTTTGCTGGTCTGCTGCGCTGCCCGATGTGCCAATACCACCCATGCGAATGGATTGTCACTTGCCGCCAACGCCTCCACATCCATCGCAATCAATTTAGCGGTATTAAATTGATATTCTTCACGAGCGCCCAATAGTTCACTGACAAATGCATTCGGTTGCCAGTGCAAATCGTCATCGCTAAAAATAGCAAACCCCGCAATTTGTCGTTTATACCGATCAAAAATACGATAAAAGCTGACAAACATGCGCTCAGGAAAGCTATTGTCACGCTGCCCTTGAACCTCGATATGAATCAACACCCATTGCTCACTGCCATTATGTAAATATACTTTCACCAATGCATCTGCAATGCGCTTTACACGATCACTATCCGGCAAAATTTGCCGCAATTCCTGCTCCAAAAATTCAAATCCGTGTCCCCAATTAATCTGCTCAGATGCAGCCGGAAATAAAAAATCGAAAACCTGCTGCAAATATTTTTGCAAATAATCTTTCCACGGCGAATCATAATCATTCGACATATCAAGATTCTAGCATTTTGTATTGGATTCAAGCAAACCTGACTACAATTCACCCCATGAAAGTCATCATCACGGGCGGCGCGGGCTTTCTTGGCAAGCGCCTTGCCCATAAAATTCTTCAATTGGGCGCACTCACCGATGCGCGTAGCAACCAACGTCAAGTGACAGAACTGGTCTTGTTCGACATTATCGAGGCACAAGGCTTTAACGATACCCGTGTCAAAACTGTAGCGGGCGATTTAGGCGATGCCAATTTGCTGGCGGCAACCCTCGCCAACGCCGATTCAGTTTTTCACCTCGCGGCCATTGTCAGTGGCGAGGCCGAACAAGATTTTGACAAAGGGATGCAGGTCAACCTAGATGGCACACGAGCGCTACTCGAACAATGTCGCAAACTGGCCCAGCCGCCCAAAGTCGTGTTTACCAGTTCATGCGCGGTATTTGGCGGGCCGTTACCGGCACTCATTCCCGATCACCAAGAGCTTTACCCGCAAACCTCATATGGCGTTCAAAAAGCCATGTGTGAATTGCTCATCAGCGATATGTCACGCAAAGGCTTCATCGACGGACGCAGTTTGCGTTTGCCCACCATCACCGTGCGGCCCGGCAAACCCAACCGCGCTTTGTCTGGCTATTGCAGCGGCATCATCCGCGAGCCACTTAATGGCATCGATGCCATTTGCCCAGTTGAACCCAGCACCCGCGCTTGGCTGCTCTCGCCTCGCAAAGTCATCGATAACTTAATCATTGGGCACGAGGCCCCCGCTTCGGCCTTCAAACACACCCGCGCCATCACGGTACCGGGCATCGCCGCCTCGGCCCAAGAGCAACTTGATGCGCTAAGGCGCGTTGCCGGTGATGAGGTTGCTAATCGTGTCACTGTAAAAATTGACCCACTCGTGACCTATTTTATGAACAGCCTGCCCATCGAATTTGAGGCCAATTTTGGCCGCTCGCTCGGCATGACTGCTGACGCAAATTTTGATGAGATTGTAAAAGCGCACATTGAAGACAGTGGTCAGTAGTCAGTAGTCAGATTGGTTTTATCTGACTACTGGCTACTGACTACTAACCTACTCCCCAAAAACACATGACAAAAAACTACGGCTCTCAGAGCATGATTACACCGCTGCAAACGGTATTGGTGCGCCGCCCCGATGCGGCTTTTGGCAATGCCGACCCAGCCCGTTGGCACTATACGGCCCAACCCAATTTAACACGGGCACAAGCCGAACACGATGCCTTTGTCGGGTTATTAAATGAATCAGGCTGCGAAGTGATTTATCACGATGTAGCCTTGCCCGACCACGCCGATGCCATTTTTACCCACGACCCGACCCTCGTGTGCGACAAAGGCGCAATTGTATTAAACATGGGCAAACCATTACGGGCCGAAGAACCCGCCGCCCAAGCCGCCATGTTTCGCAAATTGGGTATTCCCATTCATTACACCCTGCACGGCAACGCCCGCGCTGAAGGGGGCGATTTACTGTGGGTCGATGAAAAGACGCTTGCCGTTGGCCTCGGTTTTCGCACCAATGCCGAAGGGATGCGCCAACTACAAGAAGCCTTGCCCGATGTCAATGTGCTGCCGGTGCATCTGCCCTATTATTTAGGCGAGGCGGCCTGCCTACACTTAATGTCATTCATCAGCATACTCGATCATGATTTGGCGGTGGTGTATTTGCCACACATGCCAGTACCGTTTTACCAAATGCTACAAGCACGCGGCATCAAAATGGTCGATATCCCCGAACATGAATACGCCACGATGGGAACCAATGTCTTGGCAACGGCCCCGCGCCAATGTATTATGCTGCGCGACAACCCCATTACGATTGAGCGATTACGCGCCGCAGGTTGTCAAGTTAAAACGTATGTCGGCGGTGAAATTTCACTCAAAGCCGAAGGCGGCGCCACCTGCCTCACACGACCCATTTTAAGAAATGGGTGAATGGATGAATGCATAAATGAGTGAATGAGAAAGTTGAGGGTTAAGCGTTGAGAGTTGAGAGGAAATCCCAAATTCTCAATCTTTGCCTTCAATCACTCATTCCTTCATTCACTCATTCATTACCCGCTAAGTGCCTGTTTAAGTTGGGTGATTGAAATATTGCCGCCAGAGCAAACCAAGCCGATCTTCTTGCCAGCCAAGGCCTCGCGCTGCTGATACGCAGCCGCCAACGTCGATGCGCCAGCGCCTTCGGCTAAGGTATGTGCATATTCGGCCAACCACACCACCGCCTGCAAAATGGCCGCATCGCTCACCAAGACAAAATCATCCATCAAGCGTTGCATAATGCCTTGCGGCAAGTCAAATGGCGCACCTGTTGCCAACCCCTCGGCAATAGTACAGTCGGGAGCAGTGGTGCGGGTGCGATTTTTCCAAGTGAGATAAGCAGCAGGCGAAGCCTCGGCCTGCACCCCAATCACCCGAATATTCGGGTTGATGGCTTTGGCGGCCAAACACGACCCCGCCGCGCCACTGCCGCCGCCCACCGGCACAAAAATCACATCGAGATCAGGTTCATCCTCTAGCATCTCAAGCGCTTCGGTCGCCACACCCGCAATCAACAACGGTTCATCGCCAGAATGAATATAACGATAGCCCAGTTCGGCAGCCAGTTCTTCGCAATGATTTTTAGCATCGTTAAACCGCGCCCCATGAAAAATAATTTCGGCCCCCATGCCACGCATAGCCGCAACTTTGCCCGGATTCGCACCCTCGGGCACCACAATACGCGCTTTTACGCCAAAAATGCGGGCCGAAAACGCCACCGATTGCCCATGATTGCCGGTCGAGGCCGCAATCACACCCCGCGCTTTTTCGGCATCGCTCATCTGCGAGATCAAATTTACCCCACCCCGCACTTTAAATGCACCAACAGGTTGATAATTTTCATGTTTAACATATGTCGCCGTGCCCATCAAATCATCGAGCGCTGGGTAACGGTGCAATGGCGTACGTCTCAAATACGGCGCAATTTGCCGTTTTGCCAATAAAACATCTTTAAAAGTAGGTTCTTGCATTCACCTATTTTATATGTTGTTGGCTTATAAACAGCAAACAATATTGCCACAAAGAAAATAAAACGCGAAGGGGCGAAGGGCGCGCCAAAAAAAAAAAATTTTCGCCCCTAGCCCCCAAGCGGTTGAATTTTAAAAAAAAATTTTTTGGGGGCCGTT
>CAZLOF010000009.1:0-22730 GCA_964560745.1 uncultured Thermoflexus sp. | reverse complement strand
ATTTAAACCCGGGGGTGTCGAGCGGCACAATAATTTGGCTGGCCCGTAAATGGGGCGCTGCATCGGGATTGGTAACAGCCATCACAATGGTAAACGTTGCGCCATCGGCAGACGAGGTAAACCATTTATGCCCATGAATCACATAGTCATCGCCGTCTTTAACAGCGTGGGTGTCCATCCAAACCGGGTTACTGCCAGCATGTTCAGGCTCGGTCATGGCAAAACAACTGCGAATATCGCCAAAAGCCAAGGGCATCAGCCAACGCGCTTGCTGATCGGCGCTGCCGTGCATGTGCAACAACTCCATATTACCGACATCGGGCGCTTGGCAATTAAACACATAGTGCCCCGTTGGTGTGCGTCCCAATTCTTCGCTAATGGCGGCAAATTCGGTTAAAGGCATGCCTAATCCGCCATGTGACCGTGACAATGGCGGCAACCACCAACCACGTTGGCGCACATTTTCGCGTAATTCACGCAATTTTGGCAAAACTGCACCAAAACCTTGTTGCAAAAAAATGGGTTCAAGGGGGATTAATTCCGAATTTACGAAATTTCGGAGGTCAACAAGTGAAATGCTCATGAGTGATAAAGATTGGTTAAATAATGGTCAAATAAGGCTAAAGCCTGTGGGAAAGTATGCACCCCGTAGCCAATACGTAGATGACGCTGACCCCAGCCAAATTTTGAGCTAGGCGCAATCAGCACCCCGGTTTGGGCCAATACCTCGCGGCTAAGCACATCGGTATCGATATCGCCGAGCCAACGAGGAAAAGCCACCACGCCATCGGCGGGGTCATGCCACGCTAGCATTTTGCAATGTTTTGCCATAAAATCGTGCAATTGTGCCAATTGGGTGCGGGCAATCGCGGCATTGCGGGCGAAAATCACATCAGTATGACGCAATGCCAAGCCAGTCAAAAACTCATTCGGGGTCCCGAGATAGCCATTAAAATGCAAACGCATGTGGCCAATTAGCCGCATCGCGGCCTCATTTTTCGAGGCAATCCAGCCTACGCGCAGGCCGGGCAACCCCCACGCCTTCGACATGGTGTTAAAGGCAATGACATTGGGCGAAAGATCGGCAAACGACGGCAGCAAATTGGCCGACGGTGTGGTGACGGCCAACCCACGATACACCTCATCGGCCACCAAAATAGCGCCAGCTTCATCGACCATATCGATCAGTTTTTGCGCATATTGGGCATTTGGCATAAAACCAGTCGGGTTATGCGGGAAATTGACCACGACCAATCGCGGGCGTTGTTTTAACAATTGGGCCAATTCGTCTAACGACGGTTGCCATGCCTCTGCTTCACAGGCATTCCAATGAAGCAACATCGCACCACGCCATTCGGCAATCGATGACAGTGATTCATAGGTTGGCACGTGCACCACTACTTTATCGCTCGGGTTGACCAATGCGCTAAATAAAGCCACGATGGCATCATCACTGCCGCTGGTGGTGATAATTTGATGCGGCTCAATCCTGCGATATACCGATGTAATCTGTTGACGCAATTCCTCGCCGCCATTCATTTTGGTATAGGCTGTGCTTAATTGCGTGAATCGCTCAATCGTGTCGGGTTCGAGTGCCAACAACTCAGCCATTGGCATTGGGTCACAATAAGATGGGCTAAGACCAAATTTTGCCAATTGTGAAGTTTTTTCGTTAAAAAACTGTTTTAGCGGAAAATCGCGAATATTGGGGGTCATCATAAAAAACGGAAAAGTATCTTTTTAGGTAAATATCTACGTAGATTGTTGAATAGTTGATTAGTTGATTTAATTCATGACTTACGAGTCACGAGTTGGGGATCAACTAATCAACTTATCGAGCACAAACCCATTCCCACAATTTCAACGGGCTGAGCGGTACTTCAAGCAATTCCAGCCCGGGCATATTCAGCGCATCTTCGATGGCTTGGGCAAATAACGGCCCGACCGGAATCGCCCCAGCCTCACCCGCGCCCTTGATGCCAAGTGGGTTAAGTGGCGATGGCGTGACCGTGTGCGCCAAGTCCATACGCGGCACCTCCAACGAGGTCGGCAACAAATAATCCATCAACGAACCATTAAGCAACTGCCCACCCTCATCAAACTTTAGCTCCTCATAAAAAGCATTACCAATACCTTGCGCCACCCCACCATGAATTTGCCCCTCTAAAATCAGCGGGTTGATGACTTCACCGCAATCATGCACCACCACATATTTTTTTACCTCAATCATCATCGTTTCGGGGTCAACCTCAACAATCATGGCGTGAACCCCGCTGGCAGTCGCGCCACGCGGCGGACCAAAATAATTGGTGGCCTCTAGCCCCGGCTCGGTGCCCGGCTTCACCGCCCCGCGCATCGGGTTTGCCATTTGCGCCAATTGCCCCAGCTTAATGCTACGGCCCGGCACACCTTTTACGCTTACCACACCATTGTCAACCTCAAGGTCATCTTCGGCACATTCAAAATGGGCGGCGGCATTACGCAAAATTTTGCGGCGCACGTCTTTTGAGGCTTCGTTGATGGCATTGCCCGCCACCACCGCCCCTCGGCTGGCAAATGTGCCAGCACCCCAATAAAACTGATCGGTGTCACCAGTAACAACGTCAATATTTTTGACATCTACCCCCACTTGGTCAGCCACAATTTGGGCAAAGCTGGTGAAATGGCCTTGCCCCTGCGTGCCAACGCCAGTTGCCACATTGACCCGCCCACTGCTTTGCACCTGCACCCGCGCCCCTTCATATGGCCCAATACCTGTGCCCTCGACATAGCACACCAAGCCCAAACCAATGCGCTTACCCTGCGCTCGCAAACGCGGTTGCTCGTCACGAATAAACCGCTCATAATCGATCATCGCCAGTGCTTTATCAAGTATGGGGCCATAGTTGCCGCTGTCATATTCAAGTGGGGCAAAATCTTGGTAAATAATTTCGTTGTTATAGGGAAAAGCATCGGGCGGGATGAAATTACGGCGGCGAATCTCGGCGCGATCAAGCCCCAATTCACGCGCCGCGAGGTCAAGCAGACGCTCCATCACAAAAATGCCATGCTGCCGCCCCGCCCCACGATAAGGCGTGACAATGGGTTTATTGGTAAAAACGGCAGTAAATTCACTGTCGTAATTCGGCACATGATAAATGCTCAACAGAGTACATTGGCTGTTCAATGGCACTGTTAAACCATACGGGTCATACGCGCCGGTATCATGAATAAATCGATCCCAAATGCCCAAAATTTTGCCGTCTTTGCTTAAAGCCATTTCGGCATCGTGGGTTTGCGCCCGTTCTTGCGTCATCGCCACAAAATTTTCATTGCGGTCTTCAATCCATTTCACCGGGCGGTTTAGTTGAATAGCCGCCCAAGGGATAACGACTTCTTCGGGATAAAACATCATAATTTTGGGGCCAAAACCGCCGCCGATAAAGGGCGCGACCACGCGCACTTGGCGTTCATTCAGCCCCAACATGGCCGCAAGCCCATTACGAATGACCACTGGCGCTTGCGTCGTGTCCCACACCGTCAATTTTTCGGCCCGTGCATCCCATTGCGCCACCACCCCGCGTGTCTCCATCGGCGCGGCAGTGCCATGATCATAATAAAACTGGCGGCGAATGACAACATCAGCCTGCGCCCGCGCTGCGACATAATCGCCTTTGGTTTGATGCACCCGCGCTGCTACATTACTGCCAAGATCATCATGCACAAAAACCGTTGCTGGGGTAATGGGTTGATTGACGCGGCTTTCAACACTCAGCGCTACGCCGTCAACCGCCCGTGTATCCATCACGGCTGGCAAAATATCATAATCCACTGCAATATCGGTCAGAGCATCTTCGGCAATATAACGGGTTTGGGCGATAACAAGGGCGATGGGTTCACCAACATGCCGCACTTTGTCTTTTGCCAAAGGCACTTGGGTGCGCTGGTTAAATAGGCTACCTGCCACTGGCGGTGGCGGTACCAACAAAGGGCCGGGCTGCCAATAATCACCTAAATCTTGGGCGGTATAAACTGCGATCACGCCTTCGCGTTGTAAGGCTGCGCTGGTGTCGATGGATAAGATGCGGGCATGGGCATGGGGGCTGCGCAAAAAGGCGGCATAGGCCATGTCATGCAATTCCACATCATCAACAAATAATGCCCGCCCCGTGAGCAGGCGCGGGTCTTCATTGCGTTTAATGGGTGATCCGAAGGTGCGCGTGGTCATGTTAAGAGTGTAGCATATATATTACATCATACTAGCCATTCAGCAAAAAAACGAATACAGCCAACACCAACAGTCCAATCGCAACCCAACGCGCCATGCCAGCAAGTGCAAGCCGTTGTCCATGTTGCTCATGGGCGGCAATGCCGCGTTCAAGATCTTTTATATTGCTGGAGCGCACGCCCATTACGCTGCCTAACCACCATGCACGGGCACAATAAGCATATTGCCCAATTTCGCTGGCGCGAATAATACGGCGTTTGGGTTGAGACATAAAACGAGTGAATGAGCGAATAGGTGGATGAGTGAATGAGCGATTAATAAATCACTCATTTACCTATTCGCTCATTTATTTTCACGCAAGGCGCTGGCGACCAATAACACCATCAACACCCACACAATGTCGGCTACAAGCAAGTGCACAATTTGTAACCAAATCGGCGTGAGCAAGGCCAAATTCAGCGCACCTAAACCAAGCTGCAAAAACATAACCAATGGTAATAATGTCGCCAATTGATCTGTTGCCGCGTCATTGCGCATTTTTGCCAGTTGGCGGGCGGCCCATGATACAAAGACCCAAAACAAAATCGCCACCACTGGGTGTATCCATCGCATTTGCACCGTAATATGGGCCGTATCTTTGAGGTCTTCGAGCAAGCCCTCTAACAGTGTGCGCGATGGAAACAAGGTATCGGCCAAGGCTGTAATTGCGCCCGAAACTCCGAGTAAACCCATACCGAGCAACATCATCAAAGCCAAACCAAGCACATTACCCTGTTTACGCCATTGAATTGCCGCCCCGCCCGATGCCCACCATGCCGTTAAAACCAACGTGCCAAGTAGCAACAAGGTGTTGATTTGATGGGCCACAATGGCAAAGACACGATACACCGATTGATCGGTGCCGACCAGTCGAAATAGCACCAGCCCTGCCCCTACCAATGATTCAATGATAATAAAAATAAATGACCCACGTGCCCCACTCCGCACAATATGCCCTTTAGGGTAAATTCGCCATGCCCCCACCAGTTGCACAATCACAAATATTAACGCCATGCCGCTGGTAACACGGTGAAAAAATTCAACCGCAGTCGCTTGCCGCCCTGTTTGCGGAATCACTTGTTGGTGGCATAAAGGCCAATTGTCGCCACAGCCATCACCCGAACCACTGGCCCGCACATAGGCCCCCCACAAAATCACCAAAATATTAAAAACAACGACAAACCAGGCAAATGCAGCAAAGCGTCTCGATTTCATAATGCGAAGTATAGCAAGTTATGGTTATTTAACCAATAAATCACGACTTAGCGCATTGATCGGCGGCCCGTTCAGTTGATCGGGCTTTAGCCACCACGCATTACGGCCTTGCCCGCGATCAAACATACTTAACTCAAGCCGATATATGCCTGTGGGCAAATTGGCAGGCAAGTCAACATTCACCTCACTCACAATCCGATCACCCTCTCGCCAAGCGTCGCCCAATACACCAGCCCCTTCGGCACTCATAACCACTTGGCCTTGTGGGTTGATTAATTTTATAAATGGCTCGTAACGCCATTTTTGATAACCCGTATGGGGCGGCGGCAACCCGCCAATTTCCCACACAAACCGCACATTAATCGCTTGACCCGCATTTGCTTGGTTTGGGCTACAAAGTTGCAATTGGCTCCAGCCAAGATTAATCGCCAGTGGCGTGTTGTCACAATCAGGGTTGCTTGCGTGCAAAAGTTGGCTATATTGATACCGATAGGTGCTAAGGCCGATGTTACCAATGGATTGACTGTGGGTTATGTGCTTGGGGATGGGGTGTGTGCTACGAGTAAGGCACGATGTGCCATTGGCTAAGATGTGCCATGACTCGGCACTACCATTATTGGGCAACTGAACACGGGTGAAACTTGCCGCGCGAATGTGTTGGCTGCTACCGGCTACACTTGTCACCCAATTAAGGTGTTGAGGGTTGGCAATTTCATCGCAGCCATTGTGCCAACTTTGCGCCACTGCCCGTAATTGTTGAATAGTCAGTGTTTCGAGGTCTTTGCCATCGAAGGGCTGCGCACGATTAAGGCCAACATGCACCGCAAAATTAGCGACTGGGATAGATAACAAGAACACGACAACCGTAACAATTGCCACTTTCTGCCAATATTGCCCTGTCGGCTTTAACCAATTTAACAAATTTTCAACCGCCCCCCCCGCTAATAAATAACCGCCGGGTGCTGTAATCATCATGTAATGATGAAATACAGCTAAATTGGGCAATAGCACACTCAGCGCAGTAACACAAACCACAGGTAACCAAAACCATGCCAACACAGCCAAATCTCCAAACTGCCGCCGCCGCACAGCCAACATCACCCCTAACCCCAATAAAAACTCGATAAAAATTGCACGAATATTACTTAATGTGTCGCGCAGGGCAAAACCAGTGTCGGGTGAATTGGCCCACATGTCTTCGTAAAAACGCCCCGTAATCACACCTGTGGCATGATAAAGCGCCGCAAATGTATTGCTTACGCCGAAGGGGTTGGGGACGGATGAAGTGCTATTGCTGGCGTTATTTACCCCGCTACGCAAGTCAAAAAAACTGGGGGTATTGCTATAAACCAACCCAATATAAAGAGCAATACCAATGAAGCAAATACTCAGCCCCGCTAAATAAGCGCGGCGAATTGCCGGTGCTGTTAAAAATCGACGGCGAATAATCAGACCAATTGCCAGCACTTGCGCCAATAACCCAAATGCCACCAAGTAACTTTGCATGAGCAACGCCACAACACACAACGCCGCAAAAACAAATTGTGGCTTATGGCGAATAATCGCCCGTGTCATTACCCACAAGGTTGTAATACTGCTAAATTCAAGCAACCCTTGTAGCCAAGCCCCTTGTGCCAAATAAACCGACCATAAGCTACTGGCTGCCAACAAAAGGGCCATCAACGCGGTCTTTTTGCCAAACAATCGGCGACCAAGATCAGCCAGCATCGCCAACGCCAATACATTCAGCGCAATATTCACAAAAGTGATGACATAAGGGTCACGCGCCGCTAGAAATGCTGCCATTGCAGCCCACAAATAACCGGCAAGGGCTGGGTTTGGCAAATTAATATTAGTGCGCAAACTTAATAACGGCAACGCTTGCCAATGCCCGGCGGCGATATTTTCTACAATTTGAATACCAGCCCCATGCGCATAAGCACGATCAAAGTCATGCCGCACCGCATCAATGCCAAATACGCGCAGTGCAAAAGCGAATAATAATAACAGCAAAACGAGCCAACGAAAATGCCGCATAGTGTCCCTATTGTCTCTGAAATTTGTCTTAAAAACAAACATCCCCCAACCAAAATTTGGTTGGGGGATGTTTAAAACAGCGAAATCAGTCTTCTGCCTTACAACTTAAACTTATTGTAAGCACAAAAAGATTTCATTATGGCCTACGGTTTGACCATCTTGGCGCGTAATATACAACTCAAGTTTATATTGACCACGACCGAGATTCTTGATATTAAATGTGTGGGTTCCGTTGCCATTCACTGGCACATTAAAACCGCTGCCGCCTTTGGGCGCACAATTTGAAATTTGTTCACTGGGGTCAGCAGCCAAACGAATGCCATTGATGCCGTAAACATTCCAAGAAACCGTAATTTCTTTATCTGTGCCCGCCGGGAAACGTTGAACCGAATCGGCTGATAAATTAGCCCAACCTAAGTCCTTGGCAACACAGAATTTGTATGGACCATTGCCACCCTTATCGCGATAGTTGGGGTCATTGACGTTACAGTCCGAGCTAGAGGCCGCTGGTGCAGCCGCAGCTTGGGTGCCCAATGAATTATCGGAGCGAACCGTTACGGTATCTTCACGCACTGAGCCATCATTGCCTTCAACCTTCAAACGTAGAGTGCGGGTTCCGTTAATGCCATCAACCTTAACCGTCATTTCACCAGCAGCGGGTTTATAACCGCCACCATCACCGCTGTCAAAATCAGCGCGGCGAATATTCGATACACTCCAACTTGCAACAACCGAGCCATTCACTGGCACAACTTGAATATTGACCTTAAGCATGCCTGAGCTACCAGTTGCGGGGCCGCCACCGGTATTAGTGCCATAAGCAGCATCACCACGCACCTGAATGGTATCCTCAGTAACGTTATTATTATTATCAACAACGCGCAAGCGCAAGTTTCGTGAACCACTAATCCCCGCCACATTCACCGTCATTGAGCCACCCGCTGGTTGATAATCACGCCCATCACCCGCGTCAAATTTTACTTCTTTGACATTTTGCACGTCCCAACTTGCAATCACAGTGCCATACAAAGCCACGACAGTTGTATTAACACGCAAAATACCACGGCTACCAACTGCTGCGCCACTGGGCGCGGCGGCGACTGGGGCAGAGGGCGCTGCAGCAACTGGCGCTGGGGTAACGACCACAACTGCTGGTTGGGCTGGTGCAGCAACAGCCACTGGGGGTGCAGTTGGCAATGATTGTAATGATACAGAGGGAGCGGTTGGCAACGCCTTTACAGCATCTGGTGCAGATGTAGGCTTTGCTGGGGCCGCCGGCGCTGCTGCGATTGAAACACCGCTAGCATTTTCGGCTTTTACATATTCGCCAAATACCCAGCCCTTGCTATCACCAAATTGAATTTGCCACCATTTACCATCTTCGCTACGGCCCAATAATTTAGCCGTCTTGTTCTGATCAAGCTTACCCAACAAATCAAAGCTAGTATCTGGGCCAGAGCGCACATTTACAAATTCATTGGTAACCACAACACGGGCTTCGCTCGATGCTGGGGCAGCGGCTGGCACAGGCGCAGTGGTGGGGGCGGGGGCTGCTGATGTTGGTGCAGGCGCAGTTGTCGGCGCGGCTTGCACCACCGCAGCCGTAGGCGCGGCTGCAACTGGCTGAGCCACGGGGGCTGGTGCATCCCCTTGAGCCAAAATAATAACCGGTTCAGATTCAGCTACTTTTTTATTGTCCTTGTCATAAACCCGTAATTGCACCACATTGGTACCAGATTGCGAGGGCGACCAAGGCAAAGGCGACATCTTAAATTCCGCCACGCCTTGATTTGGATCTTGGGTGGTTTGGGTAGCATAAAGCTGCCCATTTACCATGACCTCAACTCGGGTAATATTATTCCCAGTAGCGTTGCCCTCGATCGTAGTTTTATCGCCCACTTTAAGTTGCGTACCCGCTGTAACAGGTACTTTAATCGTTGCTGTTGTTGGGCGGGGCGTAGCCGTACTACAAGCGCTTACAGCTAAGACAGCCGCAAGAAGAATTGCACTTAACTTAGCGCGGTGTTTTTCACGTACACTGGCAGGCCGTGAAGGTGATTGACTCATACTTATGTCGTTCTCCTAATTTATTCGTTTTCAATATAGACCAAATTGGTCAAACAGCCCAAAAGGGCTTGTACGTTGCGAGTATACAACGTATTATTGATTTATACATCACTCAAGAGGTTGCACTATATACAACTTTTGGATTATGAAAATCAAATTTCAGTCAATTTATCCATCGTTTCAATGATATATAGCCATATAAATAATAATATAACGATGCAAAGAAAATTAAACACAACTACTTTTGCATGTTTGCACCCGCAAATCTAAGCCAAAATTGCAAAATCAGTAAAAATGTCGATAATGAATAACATGACCGTGAATAAACACCACAATTTATACCTATTGGTTCAAACCGATATGATTACCAGTTAAACGTAAAAAAAACGGTTTTCTCTGTTTTACAAATATTTTTATTAGCTTAAAAAACACCTATCGGTTTTCTAACCGCTTAAAATTAACCAACATGAATAAGCCTATTTTCACCATCATCGCACCTGTCCATAATGAAGAATTGGTGTTGGCTGAGTTACATCGCCGCATTGCTGAAGTGATGTCGCAGACCGGCGAAACTGCCGATTCGTGGGAATTGGTATTGGTCAACGATGGCAGCAGCGACCGATCCGCCGAAATTATGGCCGAGTTGAACCGCCAAGACCCTCGCGTAAAAGGGATTAGCTTGTCGCGCAATTTTGGTTTTCAGGTGGCAGTGACCTGTGGGCTAGATCATGCCCAAGGCGATGCTGTTATTCTTATCGATGCCGACCTACAAGACCCACCCGAAGTTATTTTGCAGATGATTGAGAAGTGGCGCGAAGGCTATGATGTGGCTTATGGTGTGCGCGGTGAACGCGCTGGTGAAACATGGTTTAAAAAAACCAGCGCAAGTTACTTTTACCGCCTCATCCACAGCATCACCAGTGTCAAAATACCAGTCGATACGGGTGATTTTAGATTAATGGATCGTAAAGTAGTCGATGCCATTCGTCGTTTGCCTGAAAAACATCGCTTTTTGCGGGGCATGGTCAGTTGGGTAGGGTTTCGGCAAATTGGGGTGGTTTATAAACGTCATCCACGATTTGCTGGTGAAACAAAATTCACCCTGCGCAAAATGGTTAAATTTGCAACCGATGCCATTACCAGTTTTAGTTATGTGCCGTTGCAACTCGCCACATGGGCCGGTTTTGGCATTGCTGGCTTAGGGTTGCTGGCAATACTGGTCGTTATTGTTGGACGATTATCAGGAGCCGCCGAATTTCGCGGGCAAGCCACCACTTTGGTCGCGGTGCTGTTTTTAGGTGGTATTCAACTCGTTTGCCTTGGCATTTTGGGTGAATATCTCGGTCGAATTTATGACGAAGTAAAAGGCCGCCCACTTTACCTCATTCAGGAACGCTGGGGTTATGACTGAGTAGTCAGTAGTCAGATGAGTTCAGTCTGACTACTGACTTCCTACGCCAACATCTCACGCAAAAGGATGCGCCCCCCTTTAATTGACAATCCAGCCACAATGAGCCAATGAATCAATTTACTGGTTTTTGCGCGATAATGTTTTTGATAAAACAACCATTGAGCGCGGGTAAATTCAAATTGAGCTTTGGGGCTTTTGCGGCTGGCGGCCCGTTTAATGTGATGCACCGTTACCGCAGGGTAATACATGACCCGAAAACCCCATTCTTTGACGCGCAAACACCAATCTAAATCTTCGCCATACATAAAAAAGCGCTCATCTAATAACCCAGCACGGCGAATGGCTTCACGACGCACCAACATACAGGCCCCAACCACCGAATCAACCTCGGTTTCAACATCTTCGGGCAAATAGGTCATGTTATACCGTGCAAAACGCGGGCTTTTAGAGAAAATTTTGCCTAACCCACTCATATGATAAAACGATATTTCGGGGGTAGGAAAACTACGACGACAAGCTTTGTCGAGGCTACCATCCTCGAGAATAAGTTTTGGGCCAAGCACCCCAACCTGCACATTGGCATCAGCATAACGCACCAAATCGGTTAATGCATTGGGTGGCACAACCGTATCTGGGTTTAGCAACAACACATAACGGGCTTCGCCGCGATATGGAAAACCATATTTACGCATCGCCACATTGTTGCCCGCCGAAAAACCATTATTACGTTTAAGTGGGTAAACTTGGACTTCTGGGAACTCCTCGACCACCATGCCAACGCTGTTATCCGTTGAGGCATTATCGACGACGGCGGTGACAAAGTTGATGCCTTGCTGATCGTGTAACGAAGAAAGGCAATCCCGCAGCAATTCGCGCGTGTTGTAATTTAAAATCACGACCAAAACATCCATTGCAAGCAATGTTAACCGATTTGAAAAAGTTCGGTGAAATTTTGCAGACTATTGCCGCAAATCTTTAACCCGCGCAATGCCAAAGTCAGGCAAGTCAATTAATAGACGCTGCCAAACTTGGGCGGTAAGATAGGCATCGACCAAAGCATTATGCGCCCCCGGCAATGAAATATGCAGCTTGTTTGCAATCTCAAATAACACGGTATCGATTGGGCCGTTGTTGGGTGCGCCCAAAAATTGCCGGCGGTTACGTTCAAGCCAATCATAATAACGGGCGGTGTCTACCTGCCGATGGGATAATTTGCGCCCCAAGGCATTTTCGATCATGGCGATATCGATATGCACAAAATGCCCAACCAGAATGTCATCGCCCACAAATTGCAAAAACTGCTGTAAGGCCGATTCAATCAGCGGTTGGTTTACTAATTCGCTGGGCACAATATGATGAATACGAACATTGTCGTGGGTCAGGTTGCGTTGCGGGTTGACTAAGGTGTAAAAAGTTTCGCCCAACAAAATTTGCCTGCCTTTCATACGAATAGCCCCTATCGACACGATGGCATCGTTCTTACGATCAAGTCCAGTCAGTTCAGTATCAAACACCACATATCGAGCCTGATCTACCCCAAGCAACTGATCGGGCGAAGCATTTTGACGTTGAAATAAGCGCTTTAACATTTTTATCGCCTAAATTGCCGCGCCCATAAACCCGCGATAACGGTCGCTTAGATCGGCTTGCGTGTTGGCAATCACCTGAAACGCCTCGCGCAAGGTGGTGCGTTCAATGCTACTTAATTCATTGGGGTTAATAAAATTATTCGGTTTTTCGCCACGAGTGCTTTGCTCGACCTGATGTTTAAGACGTAACAATGCCAAGAATTCGAGGGTGTCTTTCATCTCGTCAATTTGTTCATTTGGCAAAACATCAGCTTTGCGCAAATCATCTAAACGCTCTAAGGTATTGGTCGCCTGAATCCCATTTGCAATGGCATACAAACGAATGGCATCGGTCAGAGGCATCACCCCGCGCTTTTTTAGGTCAAATTCGCCTTTATGCGGGCCATTTGATTCGAGCAAAAAACTGCGAAAAAAGCCGAGTGGTGGGGTGTTTTGCACCGCCAGCCGCGCCAAATGCCCCATAAACCGCCCAGAGTGACGGGCACGCGGTAAAACATCTGCCAGCAAATCTTGCAATAGGCTCGCATTGCCACCTGCATAACGCATATCAAAAAAGATGGTGGCGTTCATCACATCAATTGGTTCTGGCGTGTTAATCCAGGTATGATAGATACTCAGCCAATTGCTCAGCGGCTGACACCAGCGCGGGTTCACCGCCATGTAATTGCCCGGGCAAAGGGGAAAACCGCATTGCACCAATGCATCAATTACCCGCCGCGCAAACCGTGCAAAATAATCGGCAGCGAGATCGGCTTGTGCCTCATCACTGGGGTCGGCGTAAATTAAGCCATTGTCTTGATCAGTCTTAAAGGTTTGTTCTTTGCGGCCTTCGCTACCCAACACCACCCAGCAATAAGGCAACGGCGGCGGCCCCAATTCGGTTTCGGCAATATTGAGCAAACGCGCCAATACTTGGTCATTAATCTCAGCCACTACCCGCCCCACACCGCCCGGGTTTACGCCTTCTTTAACCATCAGTGGAATAAATTGTTGGGCGTTATTGAGGGTTTTGGCTAAATCGGCCACGCTGGCATCGCGCCGCAATTGTTTCGACACGATTAAAGGCGAATTGCTTTGTAACAAAATCAGGTCATGTTGTGTCACCATGCCCAAAATATCATTGCCATGATTGCCATCGACCACCAACAATGAGTGAATCGACGAGTTGATCATGCGTAACAATGCCTCAAATGCTAGTTGATCGCCATCGATGGTTTTAACGGGCGTGCTCATGATGGTGCTGATGGGCAGCGTTGCGTCATAACCAACCGCCACAACCTTGTTACGCAAATCGGTATTGGTGACAATGCCTAATATTTGGCCGGCATTTTGTGGTTGGCCCGGGGCACTATTTTGCGCCACAATGATCGAGCCAACCCTTTGTTGTGCCATCAACTGGGCGGCTTGTCGAATTGGGGTATCGGGCGGGCACCATATTAGCTGGCGTTTAACAAGATGGCGCACCGCAGTCGTAAAAATAAGCCGATCCGAATTATTTTGCAATGGGCTTTGTTGGCGTATTTCTTGCAGGGTGCGAATCAGATAGCGTTGGGTAGAACCGCGCAAAAAATATTCGCTAAAGCGCTGATTTTTTAACAACGTCTGCACCGTGCTTTTAGGAATAAGGTAACACAGCGTATCTTCAATACTGGTTACAGTCATGAGGGCATTGCCGAGGTTAAGCAAACTTAAAATGCCAAAGGTTTCGCCCTCACTGCGCATATCCATCATCACCTCGCCGCCGCTGGCATTTTGCACCGTCATACGCACACACCCTTTTTGAATGACGTATAAATACTCGGTTTTTGAGTTTTCTTGAGTGTAAATACGCGTATCGTTGGGGTAAAAATCTAAAATGGCCGATTGTGCCGCCAGCGTCAATTCGGCCTCGGTCAATAAATCATACGGTGAATATTTGCGCAAAAAATCGCTGGTGAGTTGTTGAATCATAAAGATTCCTCCAATAAACTAAGCTAACCCGCTAAACAAGCCAATCGGCCATTTAAAAGCGTGGCTGAGCATCGCCGGGAAACCGCGAAACAAAATCTCGGGCAAGGCAATAAAGGCGTTGGCCCCATTTGAGATCGCCAAACACCATAAATACCAATAACCGGTCAGCGTATAAGCAAACACCAACGCCAATATGTCGCGTCCGATCCGCCAGCGCGTCGGTATCATTTTAAAAATGACCACAAAGGCCCCAACAAATAGGCTGAGGGTTGAAACGATGATACTAATACTCGCCCACACAAACACAGCGCGATCTTGTTCATAATTTGCAATAGCGCCAGTGCTTGGACGAATGGGCATCAATATCAACGCCACAATCGCCAGCAAAATAAGCCCCATGCCTACCAACAAAGGCAGGCGGCGTGGACGTTTAATCGACATATTCATGGGTTCAATGACAGCGTCAGAATTCATAGCAATTGGATTTTACTGCGAATAGCGGCTTGTGATGCAAAAACGGCATTTCAAACATCGTGCCACAAACACCGCCCAATCGTCAGGCAATCTTAAGCACTTTGCCCTAAACTAATGATGGGTGTCAGAATTTTCAATTGATTTAACTAACACAAAAAAGCGCAAGCGATTAAGTCAGCACTGGCATTGGCTCGCCAATATTGTCATCGCGGCAGCATGGCTATGGCTATTTCGCTCCATCTACCCACACCTCACCATCATCTTCACCCGCGAAGATTTTCGCACCAACCAATTACTTTTGCTCGGCATCATCGCTTTGGTGGGCTGGCGCTGGCACCAACAACCTAACAACACCCCAACTACCATCAACACTGCCCCCTGTGCCTACGCTGCGCCGCTCATACTTGCCTTTAGCGGGGCGCTGGGGTTCATTTTGCTGCAACACTGGTTCAACATCAACACCATCGCCGCAGCGCTATTTGGGCTAGCCAGCTATGGGTTAATGGGGCTATGGCTGCCACCACAACGCTGGCGCAATGGCATTTGGGTGGCGCTCTTGTTTATCGGTTGTCTACCCTTCGGCGACTTCATCCAAGTCTTTATCGGCTACCCCATGCGCATCGCCACCGCCGCATTTGTGCGTGATCTACTCGCTGCGGCTGGGGCCACCAGCATTGGCATCGAGACCATTTTGGTGTTTGAAAACGGCATCTCACAGATCGATGTGCCATGTAGCGGGGTAAAAAGCCTATGGACCGGCATGTTATTTTTGATTGCGGCAACGTGGGTCGAAAAACGCGCCTTGTCGTGGCGCTGGTTGGGGGTGGCACTGTTGTTTGGGCTAGGCTTGGCGCTCGCCAATGTCTTGCGCGTGTTCGTCTTGGTGCTGGTCGGGCAAGTGGTGGGCTGGCCACAAGCCGCCGAGATATTACATATACCGTTGGGGGTGATTGGGTTTGTGGCGGTCTGTGGCTTGGCTTTGGGCTTATTACGCCTGTTGCCAACCATCTCGCCTAACCTCTCAATCGCTGCCCGTTATGCCAACCCCAACCATAGCTTTTTGCTTATGTTTGGGGTGATGGCTTTGGCGCTATTGTCACATTTAGCGCCGCCTTTCAACCCCGCCGCATATGGCAATGCCGCTAACGCCAGCCAGCCCCTAAATTTTGGGCCAGCCGTTCATATTACCCCCTTGCAATTGCGCCCCGGCGAACTCGATTGGCTCTATCAAGATGGGGCCGAGCAAGTTGAACGGGTGCGCTTTCGTTATCAACCCGACACCCAAGCCGCCAACGATGCCGCCATTAGCGGCTCGATGTTGATCGTGGGTAGCCACACTTGGCGGGCGCACCACAACCCCGAACGCTGTTTTGAGAATTATGGCTTGGCCACATTGTCGAGCATGACTCACCTCATCACCTCAAACGGCGCAGACCAAGCCTTGCCCATGCGCATTTTGTCGCTCAGCAATGGTAAAAAAGATGGGCAATTGTCGGCGGCTTACTGGTTTCAATCTGCCGACAAAAGCACCGATGACTATGGAACCCGTTTGTGGGCAGCATTTTCGCTTCAAAGACAACCTTGGGTTTTAGTCACCATCTTATTCGATCAACCGCTTGATGCGCGTGCGCCCACCCTAAGCCCATTTTATTTAAATGTGCAACAAGCGGCAGCGGCGTTTGTTGCACAAGCCCCCTAAAACAACCATGAAAAAACTCATTAAAGCGCTTCTTAACCCGCGCCCTTACGGTTACATTTTATTTTGGATCGCCAATGTGCTGTTGCTTACGATCTTGCTCACCGGCTTCACGCCGATTGTATTGGTCGACATGTTTCAAGCCGCCCGCAGCAGTCTCATCCCTTTGCCATTTTTGCTGATGGCGCTGGCGCTCACGATATTGCCCATTGTAGCAATGACGATTGCCATCAAAATATTAAAAAACGACCCAGATCGCGTTTTCACCTTTGGTTATGGGGTCGAATTACCCATTTTTATTTTGCTTTTGATGCGCTTGTTTATGTTTCAAGAGATCACACCCAGCGCTAATTTCGTTATTTTAGCAACTGTATTAGGCGTAGCAACCTTAATGTGGCAAATTTTAGACCCACGCATTGACCAACGCAACCACCTAATTACGGTATGCCGAGCCTTCGGCATGACTGTCTTGGTTTGCATGGGAGTCTATATCATAGTATGGCTCGCCTTTTACGCTGTGCCAATCATCGCGGGCATGGCGGGCACGTTGATTAACCTCTTCAAGGAAATCGTCACCAAACCGCCCAGCGAATGGCGCGGCTTATCCATTCTGTCAACAGCAATCGTGATGGGGTTTATTTGGGCGACCCTTCTAACCAGCCTCGCGCTCATTTTTTTCTCCATCCCCATTGCCATTCCAAGTATTTATTTTCAAGAATGGCGACGCAGTTTGACTGCGTTATCGGCCAAATTCAACAACAGCATGGCGGTCAAATTGGGCATACCATTGCTCGCCCTTTTGGCAATGGCGCTCATTTATGGGCAAACAACCGAGCAGCCCCAACAAAAAGCCGCCGCACTGCTGCAAAAGCCCCCCGTAACCCTCGCCGATGCCAACGCCTTATTGGCGCAACAAGAAAGCATTCGCACGGGTTTGCTCAATGCTTATCTCGCGCCCCAGCGTTACTTTAGCGCCGTCGGCGAGCTTGACCATGTGCGTGACCTATATGAGTGGGGCTTAAAATTGCCACGTCCACAAGCCTTGCAAATACAAGCCGCTTATGAATGGTGGGTGCGTCCATTTTTATACCAACCCATTGCCACTGACCTCCCCAATAACCCAGACCGCCCATGGGAAAACCGCGTTTTTAGGGCCGAAACAAAAAACGCCAGTGAGCGATACGAGCAGTTTTTCGACCAGCCCATCAACAAAGCCGAGCGCGACACAATTGTAAAAGCCGTCAAATCAACTTGGTCGGGAACCCGTGCCAACGAAGCTTGGCAAGCAGTAGATGACCGCGAAATTTGGCTAAAATCGCAAGCCCTCACCATCGACGATCAAGGCTTGTGGGCCGATTTTGAGCTATATGAAGTGTATTTGAACAAAACGGGGCTACGCCAAGAGGTGGTGTATTACTTTAGTTTGCCAGAATCGGCAGTGGTGACGGGTGTGTGGTTGGGCAATGGGCCAGCCCGCGACCAACGCTTCGCCTATCGCATTTCGCCACGAGGGGCCGCCCAATCGCTCTACCGCAACGAGGTTCGCCAAAACCGCGACCCAGCGCTGGTCGAGCAAATTGGCCCGCGCCAATATCGCCTGCGCGTCTTCCCCATCGAGCCACCCAATTGGCGCTGGGATGCCAGCAGCGGCAAATCGATACACGAAGACGCGCCCGAAATGCACATGTGGCTGACATGGCGGGTGATGCAATCGCCCGATATGCCAGCATGGGTGTTGCCCAGTTTGGCCGAAAAACGCAATGTCTATTGGGATGCCGATTCGCAACGCCGCCTCAACAATAAGGCCCTAACGACCGATTTATGGCTGCCACAAACAGCCCCGCGCAAAACCGTCAACGCCAGCGCCGCCCCCCAACGTATCGATTTGCCCAATGGCAGCACCGTCACCGCCGGGGTGGTGAATAAAGACGCGCTGCCCAAATTGCCGCCCGAATTTAAATTGGCAGTCGTGATTGACCGCTCACGCAGCATGACGCGGGTGCAAAAGGAATTTGAGGCCGCACTCAGCGCCATTCAAAAACTGGGGCTACAAACCAGCCCCGATGTGTATTTGACTTCGCCAGCCTCCCATCCGCTCAAGCCCGAAATTGTGCCGCTCAACCGCATCACGCCCGACATGTTGTTGACCTTTGGCGGGCAAAACCCCAGCGACCTGATCAACGAATTTAATGCGCTCTATACCCCATTCGCCCAAAGCAGCGGGCATAAAGGGTATGGCGCAGTGTTGGTGCTAACCGATGACAGCGGTTATGAGCAAAACAAAGACACTAAAGTCAATGTGCCAAACGCACCATTGTGGGTGGTGCATTTGGGCGCATATCCGCTCGGCTATGATGATTCGATGTTGCAGGCCATTCAAGCCAGCGGGGGCGGGGTAGCCAATAGTGTCGATGAGGCTCTTACCCGCATCGCGGTGGCGCAAAATGGCTATGCGGCTGATACCGCCGATGTGGTCGATGGCATTTTGTGGCTAACGCTGCCGACCGAGACCGCCAATGCACGCCCCAACAACGAAGTTAATTTGCTCAAGCCCGATCACCCGTTAGCGGCATTTGCCGCCCGCCGCGCCATTTTGAGCGAAATGCAAAAAAATAAGGGGGCGCTGATGCAAACAAATACGCTCGATGCCTTGCACGCACTGGCAAAAAAATATAGCATCGTCACGCCTTATTCATCGATGATTGTGCTGGTAAATGAGCAACAACGCAAACAACTGGATGCGCTTGAACAACAAGCCGACCGATTTAACCGCGAGAAAGAAACAGTGGGCGAAACCACCAACGAAGATGATCCAATGGTAACGGGTGTGCCAGAGCCAGAAGAATGGTTGTTGATGGGTTTGGCAGCGGGGTTGTTAGGTTGGGTTATGCGGCGACGCGCTCAAAAGCGCGTTTAGCAGCGCCACAAAAATCTCTCACGAATCGCACAAAGAACACAAAGAAGTTTTTTCCTTTGTGCGCTTCGTGAGAGGCAAATTGCGATGTTTTATACAACCTCTTATTTGCCGACCTGCACCTCGACCACCTCACCTGCCGCAAGCCCATTGGCGTTAAGCGGCACACGCACCACGCCATGCGCTCGCAACATGGTAAAAATTTGATTGGGCTTGCCCACCACCGGCGTGGCCCAATAATCACCATCGCGTTCTTCAATCGTCACTTGCACATAATCTTCGCGCCCAGTGGTCGAAGCAATATTGCGCGTTAGCCGCGCTTGCAATTTGGCTTGGATAGGCTGACGCACCCCCAACATCAGCCGAATGGTGGGCGCGACAAATAGCTCAAAAATCGTCATAGCCGAAACAGGGTTGCCGGGCAAACCAAATACCGGCACACCCTCGGCCAACGCAATAATTGTTGGTTTGCCCGGCTTTACACTCACGCCGTGCACCAACACCCCGGGGTGCCCCAAAGCATGAATAATCTCGACACTCATATCACGATAGCTAACCGAGCTGCCCGCCGACAATACCACCATATCGCATTCATTTTTGGCAGCGGCAGCAGTGGCAGCCAATTGCGCCCGCACATCTGGCACAATGCCATAATAAACCGGCACGCCGCCCGCCTGCTGCACCATCGCCCCCAGCGCCACCGAGTTCACATCCCGAATCTGCCCCATACGCGGAGTTTGATCGGGCGACACCACTTCATCACCAGTCGAGATAATGCCCACTTTGGGTCGCTGCGCTACTGTCAATGCCACCAGCCCCAGCGCTGCCAATCCGCCCATATCTTGCGGGCGAATAGGTTGCCCAGCCCGCAAAATGATTTCGCCCCGTCGCACATCTTCGCCCACCTGAAAGATATTCTCGCCAACAGCCACTGGGCGCATCACCTCGATAGCCGCCTGAGATGTCAATTGCGCATTAACACTTTGGGTATGCTCGACCATGACGACGGCGGTAGCATCGGCTGGCAATGCGCTGCCGGTATGCACTAACACCGCCTCGCCCACGCCCATTGATATCTCAACGGCTTGACCCATCGTCGCCTCGCCAATCACATTTAGCAGTGCCGGCAAACCCGGTGATGCGCCATAAGTATCGGCAGCGTTTACGGCATAGCCATCCACCGTCGAACGACGAAATATCGGCAAATCTTCGGGCGAAACCACATCTGCTGCCAACACTCGCCCTAACCCTTCGCCTAGCGCCACCATCTCAGTTTTAAGCTGTGGCATAAAATGTTGCTGAAACAAAGCCCATGCCTGTTGTGGCGTACGCACAGTAAAAAGTTCAGAAGTAATAGCCATAAGGTTAAGAATAAAGGACGAAAGATGAAGAATGAAGGATCAGAATTAGTTGCGATACTGAATTATGACTCATTACGCAGACGCATCATTTACAATCCTTAATTTTATGAAACCTTTTGAGTTTGCGATCTTGTTTTTTTTGGCTGCATTGTGGGGTTCGTCGGCATTACTGACGCGCTTTGCCTCGGCAGAAATGGGCGTGTGGCTAATGACCGAGCTGCGTTTGTTGATTGGCGCAACCGCTATCATGGGTTATGCGTGGTGGCGACAAGGTGGTCTTTCGTTACGTTCACATTGGCAGCATTATTTAGTGATGGGCGTAATTAATGCGGCAGCCCCCATTGGCCTGGCGGCGATTGCGGCCACCATTTTGCCGACGGGTTTTGCCAATATTTTGTTTGCCCCCATGCCGCTTTTCGCCGCCATCATTGCGGCAGTTTGGCTAAAAGACCGTATCACCCCCATTCAAATCGTAGGCTGTATTTTGGGCGTACTTGGCGTGGCTGTTTTGGTGGGATGGCGCTCGTTTGACCTCGACAGCCGTAGTATTATCGGTATTGTGGCGGCAATATCCTCATCGTTGCTCTATGCCCTCGCCAGCAGCTACACCAAACGCTTTTTTAAGGGAGTTTCTGCGCTTGATATTACAGTGGGACAATTATTGTCCGCCTCGGTCTTTCTCTTACCTTTGGCTTTGGCTGAAATACCCACAAAAATGCCCTCCATCAGCACTTTTGCCATCATCGCTGTTTTTGGGGTGCTTTCAACCGCAGTGGGTTTTTTGTTATTTTTTTGGCTCATGGGTCAGGTTGGTCCAGCCAAAACCCAAGTCGTCGCCCTCATCATTCCCTGCTTCGGTGTGTTTTGGGGCTGGCTTTTTAATAACGAAGCCATCACTTGGAATGTCATTGTAGGCTTGATCATTGTCTTGGTAAGTGTGGCTTTGGTTAGCAATATCAGAATTGGATTGCCGATGCCCCCAAAAATGAATAAATAAGCCGATGTCAGTATAGGGCTACAGGCCATGCCTGTAGCCCTATACTGACATCGGCAAAAACTGTGGTTTTTAACCTTTATTAGTTACAATAAAACCATGGTAATAACACCCCCAAACACCGATGAATATGGCGAATGGTATCAAGGCTATGTGGCCCGCGCCGTCAAAAGCAGCGTTATTCACACCTTGGTGCGCCAACCTTCAACCCTCAAAAAGCTATTGCGTGGTCAAAGCGATACCAGCACCAGCACGCGCCCAGCCCCAGAAGAATGGAGCATTAAAGAAGTTGTCGGCCACATAAACGACGGCGAGCGCGTATTCGGCTATCGGCTATTGCGATTTTCGCGTGGCGATGCCACCGCCTTGGCGAGTTTTGACGAAAATGCCTTTGTCGCCAATGCCCACTTTAATCAAATAAAGCTACGCGATTTGCTCGACGAATTTGCGGCCTTACGCAGCGCCAACTTAACCATGATTCGCGCCCTCACCGCCGACCAACTCGACCGACGCGGTATTGCATCGAATAATTCTGTCAGTGTGCGTGCCTTGGTCTACATCATGTCAGGTCACGTCGATCATCATCTTGAAAGCCTGAAGAAGGTGTATTTGAAGAAATGATGCAGGGTTGCAGGTTGCAAAGTGTTAAGGTGAGGATGCCACCTGCAACTCTGCCACCTGCAACCCGCCTCCTACCCCACCAACTCCACCCGCACATTACTAACGATGTGTAACAAAGCAGATTCGACATAAGCGGTTTGAGGGTGACGCACAAT
>CAZLOF010000008.1:14024-24713 GCA_964560745.1 uncultured Thermoflexus sp. | reverse complement strand
CTTTCCGGCCACAGATCCTGAACCCAGACGACCAGGGGTGCCCTCTTCCACCAGGCGATGAAGATCGCCGGCAAAGCCTGCAGCAAGGGCGAAGGTGCGTAGACGAAGACGACGTCGAAGGAACGCCGCCGCAGCATCACGGGCCCCAGCAGCAGCGCCGAAACGATGAATGAAACATAGTTCAGTGCGAGCCGGAGCGCCGACTTCCTGCCGCGCGCGGCGAGCGGCACACGCAGGATATCGACATCGCCGAAGCGCTCGGCCGACACCTTCCATGCCGCATACCCCGGGAAGACCCTGCCCTCCGGATAATTTGGCTGCCCGGTGAGGACCGTGACCGCGTGACCATTACCCGCGAGGGTGCTGACGAGAGCATTGATGCCGAAGGTTTCGGGCCAGAAGTACTGGCTGACGACGAGGAGCTTCACGGCGACACAACCCCCTTGCCGTCAGCGGCGACAGACAGATTGCGGAGCCTGAAGATCAGCAGGCCCCAGATGAAGTACGAGAGAATCCCCGGGTAAGGTTGCCGCAACCCGACCTTCAGCTGGCTCTCGACGAAGAACAGGTAGAAGAAGGCCAGCGCACTTGCGAAGAGCAAGGGGTCGGCCAGCACGACGGCCCGCCGCGACCACAGCATTCCCGCGGTCCATATCAGCATCCCGAGGACGGGAACAAGCGAAAGGAGCCCGAAGTTGTAGGCCACATCGAGCCAGTAATTGTGCGCGCTCGGATAGTGCTCGCGCTCGGGCGGGGTCGGATGCCCGACCAGCAGCGAGCGCGGCGAATCGAGAATTTCGCCGGCATAGTAGCGCCAGTAGTCCCCATGCCCCGCCGCCGGCGCTTCGCCGCCGGCACTGCGGCCGATCATCGCCGACAGTTTCGAGTCCCACGACATCTGCACACGCGGCTCGGCCGTGATCGCCACGGTTTTCGCCAGCCAGCCCGAATTCGTCACGGCAGCGAATATGGCTGCGGCAGCAATCGTGGCCAGCAGCAGGGCGATGGAAGCGCCGCGCCGACCGCCACGGCGGCAATGCATAAAGACAAATCCGCCCCAGGCTATGAGCAGACCCAACAGCGCGCCCAGGGAATTCGCCGCGACCAGGTAGATCGCCGAGACCGGCATCACCCCGCCGGCGACGAAGCCGGACGTGCCCGACCTTCGCCACAGGGCGAGGACTACCATCATCGCCAGCGCCGAGACGATCATCGGGAAGTACTGCAAGTGCTGATAGATGCTGAAGACGAACACCTGGGGGATGAGCAGTACGTATCCCTGCAGCCAGGTGGCTACCAACTGGCAGGGCAGGATGATCAGCAGCATCCAGCCGGCCGTTCGCTCAAAAAGGGGCTCCCTTGCCGCCGCGCCGTACATCTCGCCCAGCACCAGTCCGAACATCGGCAGCAGGTATTGCGCCAGCAGCGCCAGCTTGGCACCTTCGTAATCGGCGTTGCCTGTCGCGGCCACGAGCGAGGTCATGACGAAGAGCAGCGTCGAGAAGAAGAGGACAATCAGGCCGCGGCTGGCGGTTCTGTAGTTGCCGATGAGGGCGATACCGCAGAACACGGCGAGCAGCGAGACCGGCAGCGGGACACGGAGGAGCACCCCCTCGGTATCGAAGACGAAGGCCGGGTCGCGAAATAGCCCGCCGTCGAGCTGGAAGAACAGCGGCAGGGTCAGCAGCACGCCGATGACGGACAGCGTCAGGCGGTGGTGCTCGGCGGCAATGCCCCGCTGGTGGCCGGCCCCCCAGAGGAAAAAGAGGCTGAGGCCGGCGCCAAAAAGGTAGAGGCCCGAGAACGAGGCTACGCCGAAGGCGTGATAGGCGAAAGGCACGCAGCTCGTCAGCAACACGTTGGCGAGGAGATCCGGCCCGAACACCTCGCGCCCGTCGTCGCCATGGATCAGGCGGGAGCGCAACAGGGTGGCGAATGACATGACAGCGCCCCCGCACAACGACATTCCCGTCGCCAGCAGGAAGGGCGATGGCCACGGCACCGCCGAATTCCAGCCGGGAACGAGCATGATGCCGGCTACCAGCCCCAGGCCCGCAAGGAGCAGCGCTCCCGGAATCGCCAGGAATGCAGGCGGCAATCGACTTCCTGTCCCGTACCTGCGCATCAGCGTCGGCGCCAGCGCCTGCCCGAATACCGTTGGAATGAGCCCTCCAAGGGCGAAGGCGGTAAAGAGAAGGCCTGCGACGCTCTTTCCCGCCAACAGCGTAATCGACAGGCGGAAGACATAGACGCTGGCGCCGATGATGGCCGTCGAGCCCAGATGCGGCAGCAAGGTATGCCAGTCCAGGCGGCTGTCGGCAAACGACAGGCTGGCACCGCGCACCGCCAGCAGCGGCGCCAGCGCCCATGGCAGGATGCTCAGCGCGAGATCGAGCGAGAAACAGAGGGAGAGCAGCACAGCGACGACCAGAAACAGAACTTCCGCAAGCAGCGAATAGAAGGCCGGGCGGTGCTGATCGAGCCGCTCGTGACGTGCGAGCGCGATCTCCCCCACCCATTCCGCCATCCGTCGCACAATGAGCACCACGGCAACAGACGCCGCTGCACCGCCGACAATCACGGCGAGCATGTAGGTCAAGCAAGCCAACGGCAACATGAGCACGGCACGGACTTTCAGCAAGGCTCCCACCACTGCCTCGCCGGCCCGCCCCTCATCCGCCAGCACGAGATTTCGTGCATTCGCCGAAAACGCATAAAACAGGGCAAGCGAAGCTGCCTGAACCAGAGCAATGTCAGCCGCTGATTCCGGGCGCCCTGCCAATCCGAAGATCAGGAGCAAGGCCGTCGTCGCAAATGAATTCAGGAGAGCAACGAGGGGGAAAACGAGTGTTCTGATCGATGTCATACAATACGCATTCGATCAGCATACTTTCGCACCGCCCAGATCAACAAAGCAATCAATACGACGTTGAGAATGATCGTTCCGAACAACAAGTATGACTGCCGCGGCACATAGCCAAAGCTCGCGAAACGAAAAGCCACAACCTGGCCAATCAATGCGCTGAGGACTAAATTCTTCCCGGAAAACGAATAGGCCAGCCATTCGATCGCCGAGCCCAGCCAAACAAAGACAGCGACGCATCCGACAAGGAGCGACAAGGATCCAGGGTAATAGAAGAACGCGATCGCCCCCGGAAGCGAAACAAAATGGTGGCGACGCATATCCAACTCCGGATTGCGATAAGGAGAATCGATGAATTCCCGGTCATAAAGGCTAAGCGCGCCGTTTTGATATCGCTCTTGCCACGCTTCCCCCCAAATCACCCAGCCACGCTTTTCCGAAGAAGTAACGGCAAGCACCCCCTCTATCCCAACCCAACGATCAATAAAAAGCGGTGTGGTCATTGCTTGGGCCCTATCAACTGTGCGGCCCCCTCCACCTCCATACACCTCGTTCGATCTAATATAGTTAACGACGAAGACTGACGATGCGAACAAGACGAGAAACGCAATTAAGGCTACCGTGATACGTAGTGGCGTTAGTTGCCTCCCTCGGAAGTTGAAGAGGCACCATATTCCCACGGCAATAGCACTGGCATTCAGGACCATCCCCCTGCTCAACAAGGAAATGTTTGACAAGAACGCTTCGAATAGCGGAACGGCCAAAACCAACCACGTTCCATTTTCCCTCACCTGGAGTTCGTAGCGGACAATAACGGCTGCAAATGACGCCAATCCGAACTGCAGGAGCCATTTGTAGACCCCGCCCAAGCCCCAGGGCAATACCGTCTGTGGTTGCATGCCTCGCTGATAGATTCCAAGCAGCAAGTTGCTTGCAGAAACTCCAACCACAAGCAGCACGAAGCACACGACAATTGTTGTCCGATGCTGTCGATAGAACAGTTCTACCGCTTCATCACGCGCCGGGCCTTGCGCTGGACGATATTGGAAAAATCGACGTCGCACCATCGTTGCGATCAGCACGCCCAGCATTCCGAATGAGGCTACTAACAGCCCTCGATCAAGTGCTATAGCACTTCCATCAAAGGCCCCTACGGGCTCCCAAAAATTTCCGCCGAGAAACGCGGTGCGCACTGAGAATTTGAGCCAGAATCCCAGCCAAAGAAAGATCGCGACAAACGTATCGAAAAACAAGGCTCCGCGACGGAAGCCATTGAAAATGAGCGCGACGGAAACAGCCGAAAACGCAAAGTAAATGAATGGATTTCCGGCATACTGAAGCGTGGCAGCCCCCCCAACCACGACTGATAAGGCGAGAAATACAGAAGCGAACATGGTGGTGTGTTTCATATGCGGCAGCGTTTTATTGCCCCGACGAAAGCGCAACAAACTATTTGTTGGCACCGCCTGAGGTCAGCGATCAATGCTAGACAGCGTGCTCCGGAAGTAATCAATATAGCGGTACACAAGCTGATCCCACCCATATCGGCTTGATACAAAGAAGTTCCACCGATGTTTCAATTCTGCAGTCGGCGTTGGACTCATCAAGATTGCCCGTAGCCCTTCGGCCAAGCCTTCAGCCGTTGCCGGGACTTCTAAACGGCCGTCGATAGAGACAACCTCATGGAATCCGCACTGGTCGGTTATCAGGACCAGCGTCTCGCAGAAACCTGCTTCTACCGCAACGATAGACATCGCCTCCTGGCGAGAGGGAACAACCAGCAAGTCAGCCATGCGATAGGCAGCAGACTTGTCTGCCCCCTCCAGATATCCGAGAAAATGTACCCATGGCGATACTTCATTAGACTCAACCGTTTTCTGCAATTCCTCCTGCATTCCCCCGTCCGGCCCGACAAACACCAGGTGATGGGATGGAAGCTCATCGCGCACCCGGATGAATGCCTCAAGCAAGAGGTCTGGGCCCTTTATCGGGGCAAGGCGCCCCATGAAGAGAATTATGGGAGCACCTGCAGGCAACCCCATTCGCCAACGAAAATCTCTCAAATCCACAGCGGGGAAATCGTCTTCAGCCACACCGTTGGGGATCGTGACAACCCGTTCGGGAGCAACTCCGTAGCTGACGAAATGTTGACATTCCATTTCAGTGATCGCGATCCAGCCGGCTGCGTTGCGAACCATCGCGTTCCCGACGAGAGTATTAAACAGATGCTTAAGCCAACGTGAGCGGCCATATACCGGAAGCGCGCCGGCCGGACTAAGGATGTAGGGTTTGCGCTGTTTACGGGCAGCAAGGTAGACCACCGCATTGAGAACACTCCAATGCCCCATCATGTGAATGATGTCAGCCCGAGCGACCAACTCCTTCAGGATCGCCCAGCGTACCCGCGGCACATTGAAACGCCGCAGAAAACAGGAGAACAGTGTCAGTTGCGCAGGCGAAACAGCTGACTTTCTGCTTTGATCGAGGGTATCGGCATCAATCGACAAAACGTCGCATTGAATACCGGCATATGCTAGATGTCGGCTGAGTTGAAAGGTGCGTTCAGCAGTACCGCCGCCGCGTTTCAGATCGAGGAAGTCGTTGACGTTAAGAACTCGAAGCGTCATGGCAGCCATTTCGCCGTAAGCGATTTATTAGCCGCGGTAGCGCAGTACCACGCGGCATATTCGACCAGCGCGGCAGCAAAATTCACCGGGCGTGCAAATCCCAGCCGCCGAAGCTTTCCGCCATCAAAAGCACAACTGGGATTGACGTTATTCCGGCCGAGCACACGAAGGATCGCGCCGAGCACGTCAAGCGGCAAAGCACTTCGTGGCGCTGAATAATCGGGAACGCCTAGTTCCCGCACGAGGATACGCTCCACATCTCGGAAATTGTTTTCTGCAATGTCGTCATCGGAAATAATGAACAACTCGCGGATCAGGGGCTTTTCGTAGCGCACAAGAAAGATCAGCGCAGCCACAACAGTCTCTAGCGGAACGAGATTCATCTTCCTGTGGCCAAACAGGAGGCTCTTCAGATAGTTTTTCCAGCGTGGTCCGTTTGACAGATCCGCGGCGAGCTTCTTCAGTGGCTCGCCTGCTATGCCAAATACCGCCGTAGGCCGGACGATCACGGTATCGAAAGCCTCCCTCCCGGAAAATGCAAGTATGTCGTTTTCCACGGCGAGCTTTGTAATGCCGTACTCGGTGACGGGCTGGCACTGCGAGCTTTCGTCCAACACATCCCCGGCGGCACGGCCCGCCACCGCAGCAGTGCTGCAATGGATGAGCCGACCGACAGCAGCTTCATCGCAAATTTCCAGAAGATTGGAGATACACTCGCGATTCCGCGCTTCGCCTGCATTCCAGAGATAGACAAGGTTGATGACCGTACAATCCCGGATCAGAAACTCGCGCAAGGACTCGCGATCAAGCAGGTCGCCCCGCACGACCTGGACTCCCTGACCAAAAGATACCGCCGATCCCTGGTCCGCGGCACTGCGGACCAGCACCCTGACGTCATAGCCGACGGCGGCCAGCTGCTCAACCAAGCGGCGACCGATGAAGCCGCTGGCACCAGTTACCGCAACGGTTCCTGCCATCTCTCTCACATGCCACCTCTAGACGATGTTCGCGTTGCACACATACGACGACAGCGTTAGGTCTTGGTCCAATAGGGTGGCAAGCCCCGTATTCGTCGACCGAGATCGATAAACCTTCTGGCATTTCGTTCCCCGACGAGCCGCCACAAAAGCATCCTGAAATACACCCTCAGAAGGGCGCTGATCCAGTGGCGGCCGGGCCACCGCATACCATGCATGCGCTGCGCCTTGCGTGCCTCCAGCATCGCAGCAACCGCGTTTTCCGGAGAACTGCTGATCCCGCCCTGGCGCATTCCAACGCAGATGCACGGCACAAAAACAGGGGCGGTCGAGCTTACGTCGCGCAGCATCATTTCATAATCACCACCAATCCGGAATGACTCGTCGAAGCTGCCGCGCTCCTCAAACAAGCTGCGCCTGTGGAGCAGGCCCGGGTGCGGAATGCACATGACCTGCAGGAACCTATCCCTGATTGCCGACCAAGGCTCGCCAATCGGATAAAGCGGCAGCCCCTCGTTGTTAAGTAGCATCACCTGGCCATATACGAGGCGAACCTCGGGTGATACCGTATTAAGCCTTTCCGCCATCGACTCCAGAACTCCCTCGTTCCAGAAATAGTCGTCAGCGCCGAGAAAGCATATCCAGTCACCGGTAGCGAGGCGGACGCCTTTGTTCCATGCGTTATAGACACCGGTGTCCGGTTCGGAAAGCCATGCGGCAACCCGGCTTCCGTTGGCACGAATGATCTCTACCGTCCGATCACGCGACCCCCCGTCGACGATGATCAGCTCAATATTCCGGCAAGTCTGTCCAGCGATGCTGTCGATGCAATGCTGAAGCGTTTTTTCGGCATTGAAGACGGCGACGATTACCGAAATTCGAGGTACATGCAGGCGACTTCCGCTCATTGCTGTTGGATTTCTTGGAGATACTGATCGGTGTAATTTGAGGCCCATGCCAGTCAATCACGCACATTGACTATTACAACTATCGCGGTACTGGTCTTCTGGAATCCGAGAAAGATGCTGCGCGTCCCAAACTATCTCCAACAACTCCGCACACGCTCGAATGATCTCATGGCCGTAAACACCCCATTCACAAAGTCGCTAACACCCCATTGAGTCGCGCGCGCACGTCCCAGCGCAGCCAGTCGAAGACGCAAGCTCGTATCCGTATATATACGCTCTAGCGCCCCTGCAATCGAAGCTGGCGATAAGGGATCAAAATACTCTGCGGCTTCTCCCAACTGCTCCCTAGCGCCTGGGAACTCCGCATACAGTACAGGGCAACCGAGCGCAAAAGCCTCTAGAGGAGGAAGATTCTCCGGCCCAGAAAATGACGGGTACACCATGGCAATAGCATGTTGATAAAGCGCTACCAACTCTATGCGCTCCAGAAAACCCAAGAACAGTATGCTGTCTTGTAACTGGTGCCGTTCGACCAGTTCCTGGAGGTAGGCTTTATTGCCCTTATCAGAACCTACAAACACCATTTTGACATCTTTATTGATGCGGTTGAGGTATAGCGAAAACGCCTCAATAAGCGTCGCGTGGTTTTTGTGCGCCCAATACTGAGCAGGGTAAAAAAAGAAAGGGGTTGAAGAGGTTAAGGGCGATGGCAATACACTTTTTCCCTGTTCGCGTGCCGCATCTAATGCAAAGGTTGGCGTTGGATGCGGCAGAATTACCACTTGGCTTTCATTAACCTGATAATAGCGCGCGAGTTCTTTCTTCCCGACCGACGTTCCCGTGACAATGATGGATGCACGGCGCACATAGGTGGAAAACATAACCTCTCTTCCATCCCAAGTGCTTCCAGAACTAACCTCCGGGAACCATGGATGTGTCCGATGCTGAATATCCCAGACAGTAGCGGCATAAGGAATGTCGAGAACCTCTCCGCTTCCCGCGACAAACCACGCGAACTGAATCTGTTGGCCATCTAAGGTCTTTTCCAGAAGTGATTTCCTTGGATAGAAACGCTTAAACAGCGGCATCCACTGCTGCAATCGCTTGACCACCCGATGCGACACGCGCTCGCGAGGAAGGCAACAGACTCGACAATGCGCGCCGCATTCAACCGTGACATACCGGAAAGCATCTGGCCCACAGAACAAGGTCAACTCAAGCCCGGTCGAATCAATATCGGCCGCAACCATAGCTCTGACGATCGCTGATACAAACGTAAACCCGCCGCCGTCTTCAGGAACGAAGTCTCCAAGGACAACGCCAACCCGCATCGCCTGACCCTCAACCCGCTAAATCTACAATTGCATCGGCCACATATCTCAACTGGTCGTCGCTCAAATTACACGCAGAAGGGAGATAAAGGCCTCGCTGCCAGAGCCGATCCGCAATCGGACAAGGAGGACTTTTGAACCCAGGTAGAGATTCCAAACAGGGCTGCTGGTTCATCGGGCAGAAGAACGTCCTCGTCTCGATGCCTGCTTCATGAAGCCGCTTCATCAGTTCATCGCGGGAAACCGGAAAATTCTCCTGTACGACAAGTGCGTACATCCAGTACACATTCTTGGCCCATGGGAGTTCGGCAGGCAATTGCAACCCGGGAGTACTGGACAGCAGTTCGTTATAGCGCGCAGCGAGACGGCGCTTTCCTTCCACGATGCGGTCAATCTTATGCAATTGCGCTAGCCCCATGGCAGCTTGGTACCCGGTCATTCTGAAGTTATAGCCGGCTACCTCATGCCGGAACCGGGGTGTCGTAAATGCCAGGTTCCGCAGCAACCTCAGCCTTTCGGCGAGGGCATCGTCATTGGTGACGACCATGCCCCCTTCACCCGTTGTTATCACTTTGTTTGCATAAAAGCTAAAGCAGCTCATCTGCCCATAGCTTCCAGTCATCCGTCCTCGAACAGTGGCCCCGTGAGATTCTGCGCAGTCCTCGATCACCATCAAGCCATGTCTATCCGCAATCGCCATCAAGGCATCCATGTCGACAGGGTGCCCGAACAAGTGAACCGGAATAATGGCTTTGGTTTTCGCAGTAATCAGGCTTTCGATCAAGTCGAGATCAAGATTCCACGTTACGTTCTCAGAATCAACCGGAACGGGAATCGCGCCGTTGTGCAAGACCCCGAGCGCAGTTGCAATATTTGTACTGGCACTCAGCAAAACTTCGTCGCCCGGACCAATCCCGGCAGCATCAACCGCCAGATGGAGGGCGGTCGTACCGCTGCTAACAGCTACTCCATGCTTGCAGCCGACATAGTGCGCGAACTCCGACTCGAAGCGCTCCAGATAGGAGCCGAAGTTGCCGGAAATCTCCCCCTTTCGGAGGGCATCCGTCACATATGCAATTTCTTCGTCTTCAATCAGGGGCTCGAATACGCGAATCATGAATCGACTTTCACAGGTACCTTATCAAACTCAACGCCCATAAATGGCCCCTGCTTCACGCTGATGCATTGCATGTCCTCAATGACCCGTATTGCATGGACTCCATGTATCAGTACAATGCCATCGCCGGCACGTAGGGTGATAGACGCAATCTTGCCACCTTCGTCGTCGTACAAATCTACTTCGACCACACCCCGCTGAACAACAAACATTTGCTGCAAGTCACTGATCGTTCGACTGAACTCACGATGATAGTGCGGTTCTTCGACGAAACCGGCTTCATGCGCAAGCAAACCAAACTGAAAAGACGACTCGGGTGGCGAAAAAAATTTTGTAGTTTCGACCCGAGCGCTAGTGCGAAGAACTTCCGCGTAGCGCCGTCCATTATGTTCAACAACTTCGTGACCGTTCATAGGCCCCCTCAGAAACAAAGGTTACACTCAGTAGCACTGCCACCCCATTCGCTCATATAACGATTCTGAATTACTGCAACGCCAGTATGCCTCGATTCGATTAAAGCCTCCTTCGATTGGATAGCTTGCTTGGCGGATTGATACATACATAAAATGCTTCTTGAGCAAGCGAGCCAAATCACTTGCGCTGTCAAAAAATTGAAGGTGATCGTGCCCTTCATTTCCAAGAGATTCAGACCCAACAAAAACGCCGTCTTGCGATAGGCAAGATCGAATTTTCTCTAAGACGATATCAGTCACCTCCTCAGAAAAATGGCCAATGGCGCCATCCCAAGCGACAACGTCATACCCTCGTTGAGGGAAATCCTCTAAAACTGCGTCCCTTAAGTAGTAACTGATATTCGAGTTCGAATTGAAGCGAGTTGCGTAAGCAATCGCCGATGGCTCAATATC
>CAZLOF010000008.1:0-14014 GCA_964560745.1 uncultured Thermoflexus sp. | reverse complement strand
ATATCAAGTGCGTCAATATGCTGGCATTTATGCGAATAGAATCGCTGCACAAAGAAGCCTCCTCCACACCCAATATCTAACATTCTATCGCCAGCCCTAAGAATCTCTGTCGTCAAAATTCCGCGATAAAAAATGTAAGGCGCACTTGAAGGACTCTTGAGTACAGCCTCAAATCGCTCAAAATCGGAAAAATGCGGGGCAGTTTCCGACAAAACCCACTCTCTTCTGAACTTACTTCGATACTGCATATCGAGAATAGACTCAAACATTCCACGCCTTGTCCGACCACCAAATATCGCCCATTCCCCTGCGGATAGGAGACTGCGAACAAATTTGGAGGCATAGAGCTTTTTCAGCAATACTCTCATTGGTCAGCACTCCTAAATTCCCTAAGCGAAGCTCGCCGAAGCGTTCTAACATCAATCACATCAAGACTCTCTATCTCCAGAATGCGGGCATCTCCATTTAGGTACGTTAGTCCGCCCGCGGCGTTCCTGGACTCTCTAAATCGACTCTCAACCCAAGCGTCCTCTGGGCCACACTTAAGAAGCCCTCCCAAATGGTCATTACGCACGAAAAAGGCGTTATTACCCGCACTGTTTGATCCAACCAGTGAGTAGCCCTTTCGCTCTGCTAGCACGTTCAGGGCGGCTATCGACGCACCCCAATATAAATGGGAGTAATGGGCTTTGCTTCTAACGAAAAGTGGGTCGTATGGCACAGTAATCGGTAGCGATGGTCCAAAAACACTGTTGTATTCAGCGACCACAATGATTGGATTCACGACCTCAATTCGCTCCCAAACCCAATAGTCGTTGCCGTCAATGTCGACGCTCAGCAAACCAATTTCTCCCGAGAATCCACTGTGTGTTAGCAACTGGTTGATATTCTCACAGTCAACAAAAGCACTCACAGCTGTTAAATCGTGCCGCCATGCCAAGGCCGATTTATTAACCCCGTCCATATGGTCTGAACTACCGTCGATAATCAGGCCTCGCCAATTTCGGTTCATCAACAAGAAGCGAGTATTTGACTCTCGGTAGCTCTCCACACCAAATTCGACAAAGCTTTGCTTATCCTGGGGAATTCCGATTTGGCGAATCAGATATTCGAGAATACCGTCTTCACCAAACTGCGAAAATACTTTGAACTCAGCATCCCTAATATCCGCGAGCACGCCCTTTTCCGCTATCTGCATTGCGAGCGCCTTGGCGGCCAGGAGCTTTGCCTCCTCGATTTCTGTCGATAATGCGGGGATTCCGTGCCGAATTGTGCTCAGCAACCCCCATATCTTGGCTAGCACACTACTCATTTCTTGATTTCTCCAACATTAGCCCCTTGAAGATGACCTTTCTCATTAAGCTTCCCATTGGCAGATCAAGCGCATCCCACTCAATTCCAACGTGAAACCCGGCGCTCAGCAGCGGATTCAGCAATTCGTCTCTTGAGAATAGCCAGGCAGGATAGCTGGAGGCAACAACACTGGCAGGGACCCGTTGAACCGCCAATTCCGACGAACGTCCAACATTTGCAAGCACCGGGGTACGATCCAGGATGATGTATTTTACAGTAGGTGCGGCAGCGAACTCTCTCAAAATGACGTACGGATCAGGCAAGTACTGCAAGACTCCGGAAAGCAATACCGTGTTCGGCTCAATCGCCTCCATAACAGCCGGAATGTCGTAATGGAATGAGAGCCTATCGTATTGCAGATTTGCGACACCCCAATCAACGAACCCTTGCTGCTCTACAACGCCCCATTGCATTCTAGAAACTGCAGAGAGAAAAGGGCGACATTGATAATAAGCACTCGCAAGTCCACCGCCAAAATCAGCGATAGAAAGCCGCTCATTCGAAAGCGCAATACGAAGCAGGCAAGAAATCAAAGCGTACGGATAGTCGGGGGTGCCAAATGCCACTCCATCGCGTTCATACGCAGCACGGCCCGCGAGCACCTCCCGGTTTGCGGCAATCGCTCTGGAAAGGACGTCTTTGTCGGAGTAACCCTTTGCCTGCGTGCTTGCCTCCTCCCATGATCTGTACGCTCCTTCAAAGCGCACACCTCGACCCGTGTAGTGCGCAATCAATCGTCTTATGTCATCGAGTCTCAATCTCTTAACCCCTCGGAACTCGCAATTGCCGCAGATCGGCACGCCAGTACTTGACTCAGCTCAACTCTTGGAAATTCGTCAAGCAGTCCGCCATTCGTTGCATTGAAAATTCGCACCCCTTTTTTTTCAGCCAGCTCTCTCATTGCTCGATATTGCGACCACACAGCAGTGATATTCGGAAGCTCATCGAACAAACCCGTCTTGATCAGTCCATTTCCGTCGGTGCCTAGATCAGAACCTTTTAGGACAGTAGGCTCATGAAAATACTTGTACTCCTTTTTGACGAACCAGTCGTGATCGGTACCAATCAAGAATATTTCTTCGCAACCCAAGTACATTGCCAGCATCAGCGCCATAACTGGCACTGTCGAAACTCGTGGAATACGAGTGGCCAAGTTCGGGATTTCCTTCATGGCATCAAATCGGGTGCTCATGCACAGATAGTAAATCTCTCGGCCCTCAAACAAGCGAAAACGTTCGACCACCGAGCGCTCCTGATCAGAGAGTATTAACTTTGCGCTCCCTAAGTGAGCGTGCATCTCCTGAAACCACGCAATTGCACGCTCCTGCGAAAATCCGGAGTGATAGCTGAGCGCCGGCACACAGTGGTAGCGTGGTGCGATAGAAGCGAAATCTGGGTGGTGATACCCGCTAGACACTGAAATCACGAGTTCGCCCCGCAGTGCCCGAATGTCCTGCTCCTTTACCGAGGGACCGTTGGCCAATATGAAACAGCGCTGACCGATATGCGTCGCATTCAGTGCACGATTTGCAAGATATAGTTTTTGGCCACGGCAGTATCGGAACCATCCGCGCAACGACGTCATGTCCAGATAGCGATGAAACCCCGGCGGCAGCAACCAGGTTCGCAAAAACTCCAATCGACCACCCGAACTCATTCCCAAGCAACTCCAACCATTGCAAGAAGCCCCATCCAGAAAATTCCAGACACTCCTCCTCGGGCTACAGCCATCGCTAACCCGTGAGCGCCAATCCCTTCTCGCTTGACCACCTGGATCACCGCAATAGCGAGGCCAATACACAGAACGAAAACGCCTACCAGTTGAGATAGTGCCGGGGTCAGTTCTGATCCAGACGTCAGCGCAGTAATCCCACAGACCACCAGTGCTGCCATTATCGAGGTCAAGTAAACTCGATACTTTCGCAATGCGACGAGAATGCCTCCGAGGGTCAAGAAAATTGGATAAAACATCAAGCATCCACTGACCAAGATCACCTGTGCGGGAGAAAACTCGAATTTTGGAAACAGACGAGGCAGCACATAAAGTTCTAGTATCACCCCCAGAAATGCTGCCGCCGGAATCCAGAAAGCATATCGATTCAAGCTCAGTTCAGCATGCTGCAATACCTCCTTAGTACCCTGAGACGCCAAACGATTGAGTTCTACATTGACAGGGAGGAATGCAGATATCAGTACTGATGCCAATGCCTGGTAAATCGTCGCGACCACCCCGTAGCTTGCCACCAAGGCCGTTCCAAGAACTAGTACAGAGATCGTTCTTGCACCGTAAAGGATCTGTGTCCAAAGCACGGAAACCAATGCCAATTTCCAACCTTCACCAATTACGTACCTTGACGTTTCCACAACCTTGTTGCCAAGGGGTTGCATGAATGAGCGCAACTCCATGCGCACCATCCAAACGGCGATAACCCCCATGATGACTTGCGCAAGAAACCAGCCAGTCACATTGAAGAAGTACGCCAAAGGCAAAGCAAGCAACGATAAGAGTGCTCTCACGATCAACATGTTTCGATACGTGCGAAAGTTCCCCATGGAGCCTGCACGGTTCGAAACAAGACTTGAGACGAACAATAGAAGAGGGACGAAACCGAGCATTACTGCATTCGACAGGCTGGCGGACGTAGAAGCAAAAACAAGAAACAGTAGCACTCCGTACCCGGCCACCAAGCCCCCCCCCAAGCGCAGTACCAGCGACTCCAATCGCACTTGTTCATCCACTTTCCCTTGGGCAACCAGACCAGGCACCATCCGCCCATACACTTGGGACAAGCCCAAATCGGCCAACCCGACAAACGACAAAAGTACATTCGCTGTCACGACTTCAGCATAAGCTGCGGGGCCAAGGATATTGGGTAGAAAAATTAGGGCCGCTGAGCAAGCCTGCTGCACTACATTCGCGGTCACAGCATGGCGCGTGGCATGTTTCATGCTGCCTCCTTGGCAGTTCGAGAGCCGACCAATAACAGCATTTATTGGCTGAGATTCAGTTGGCAGCCGAGGCTCCGTGCCTGATCATACATTCCGTTTGACTACTACGAACGGACCATATGTTCGCATCCGATTAAAGGTTTGCCGAGCCCATCCGTGTGAAGGCACCTCGATGAATCGGAAGAACAGAAAACAGCCAACGAGCGCAGGGAGCAACAGCAGTGGCTGTAACTGGGGTGGAATCCAGCGACCCAACACCTTCATTAGAAGGACAAATAGCGGCATATGCAGCAGGTAGATTGAGTAGCTCCATTTTCCAGTTCTGTCACACCACCCCCCTCTAGCACCGTTCAAAATCTCATCGCGAACCCATAAAAACACAACCAGACTGAATACATTCATCGTCAGGTAATAACCGAAGGGCGTCCTGATCGTTGCGATGCAAAGGATAGTAGCGAGCCCGGCAATTCCAAGACGACGCGCAGCGATACCCATGGCACTCACCCGCCCCTTCTCTATACCGGTGTTCAGCGATACTCGTTCAGCGAGCACACACCCGATCAGCCAACTAGGCAAAGCAACGAGCCAGTTCAACGCTGGACCATATATATGCGCACTTCCATGTTCATCGCTACCAAAGTGCGCAACGATTGCGTATGAGAGGGCGAGCGAGATAAGGAACTGGCCACTCCAGGCAAGCCATCTACTGGCTAGGAGAAAGAGCGGGTAGAAGGCGTAATAGAAAATTTCGCACACGATGCTCCAGAGAATGTAGCCATCAATGAAGTTGTATGCATCAATCCTTGCCAGCTTCGCGACAAGGTAAGCAGCGATGGCCGGAATTAGAATCCGGACAAGTCGCGCTAGCCAGAACGCAAACACCGGCAAGTTGCGGTTCGTAAAAGGGTAATGAATGCAAAATCCTGAAACGACAAAGAATGCTACGACTGCCGGATGGCCGGTGAACAAACACCCCGCACATGTGGAGACAAAACCACTATCGGAAAAATATTCCTTTGTAACCGACGCAAGTGGTGGACTCACGATATGTGCGCATGCGACGGATAGTGCGGCTAGCGCCCGCACAGTGTCGAGCCCATCGACTCGCTCAAGTTTCGACATTTAGCATCTCTTTGCCGCTCTGATAAAGCTATTTAATCAACCACTTAACAACTTCGTACGCTTCGGCATAGCGCACCCCGATCTTCTGGCCGGCGTTCTCTGCTTCATTTTTGAAGAAGCTGATCCATTTTCGCCCTGTTCGCTCCACCTCGGATTCGTGCGCGAGAATAGCCCTCTCTTTGACGTTCCAATAGGAACTGATGTCCACATAAAAATTTCCGCGAAAGTCCTGCGTAGAGTGGTACCAGTTACTGCGATACATCAGCATGCGGGGAACGTGTCGGCAGCTGTGCAGGGACGCCCTGGCGACAGCCTGGTGATCGTGGTGCACATCACCAGTCCAATGCGTATAAACAATATCGATCTGCCTCTCCTCAACCAAGCGCAAAATTTGTACGTTCAAGTCATCGACAAACTCGACTTCTAATGTTTGGAAATTGCCGCACACCATCTCCTTCGCGCCGATGATTTCCATAGCCTCGGATGCCTCCCTGAACGCGACATCATTCGACCTGACCGTTTGCTGATTCTGGTTCGAGAACCCGGATTTGGTAGCCACAAAAACGTAGACCGAGTCGCCTGCGGCAGCATGGCGCGCAAGAGCACCACCGCATCCAAGTTCCACGTCGTCAAAATGGGCGCCAATCGCCAATACGTTCATGCCTTCTCCCTGAGAAGCCGCCTAGATTGCTCTATGCCGCAATTGAGCAGCATATCGATCGCGCTTAGGTAGGGCTCGAATTCGCCAAATTGCTGCGGGTATACTGGATGATTGAACTGTTGCCAGACGACTTGGATGCCGTTGTCCAGGAACATTTGTTCGTTCATGTAAGCACGCGCACCGACGCCTGACAGGTAATGTGACGCCCCCAACTTGCGTAGCAGATCAATCAGCAGTTCATTGCTGGACCCCACTGGCGCAAGCTCCGAGGAACGAACCATCGGTCGGACGACATCCAGCAACTCCATCATCAGCGCAATGGACTTTATGTTGAAATCGGCAAGCAGGATAGCGGGGGTCGCATAGAGTTGCTCGATGTATGGCATGACTTCGCGATAGAACGGCGCGCGGGAATAGTTTGCGTCGATCAGCCGCAAATTTGCCGATCGCCAGTCCACTTCGGAGGACAGTTCCACCTCGTTGATGGGAGTATCACGCGGCGATTTTTTGACGCTCAGGGCCAACCACTGCCCCCCTTTGGGTGTCTTGATTCTGTCTCGGTGCGTCCACGCTTTCGATGTTCCATTCACGAACTGAACGTGGTCGAGAATCAAGTAAATGTCAGTCTGCAAAAATCGATCGAAGAACCCGACGTACGGGAGAAAATCCGGCTGATGAATGACAACGGTCTTGGCCATGATCACAGGCAATCAGCAATAGCGGATACAACACGCGCCGTACCGGATACTCCAACATTATTCATGCCGGCCTCGCTCATGGTGACCACGTCAATATCGCAGGACAAGCGAGACCAGTCGACGGATTGATGATGTCCGAGAAAAACAGCGGCATGCATTCTTTCCAACGCTCTTCCGACCGGAACCTCGAAATCCTCGCTTGCGATAACCGCACACGGGAGTCCGGCGGCAGCAGCTTCGAAAGGAGTGACTCCGCCCCCCGTCACAGCTAGATCGTGCCCCCGAAACTCTTCGGCAAGGGATGGCACATTTCGTTTAAGCGAAAATGATTTCGGAAGACATGCTTCGAGTGCGGCCATATGTCCAAAAGCCGGCCCGACGACTACGGTCACGTTGGTAAACTCTTTCGTTGCCAGCGCCTTGACTACCTTGACGGTAACACCATAAGTGTCGCTCCCTCCCATCGTCACAATGATGGAATTAAGGAACTCACGGCGGTGCTGATTTTTCGCGATTTCCGGATTAAGCACGAGATAATCGGCTCCCTGAAGCACACGGGCACCATGCAGCGACTCCGCTGGGTCGAAAACGAGTGCAGCGATGTTCAGATCAGCAAGTCTTGCCCCGTCACCACGGTCGTCGAACGTTACCAAGGGAATGCCGCAGGACTTGATCAGGCTCGCGTGAGCATGGCTCGTGTCAAGACGGTCATTGACCCAAAGTTTCACGCCATGACGCGTAATGACATCTCGCTCCCACCCGACCCCTCCTAGCAGAGGAACAATTTCGAATGAAAAGCCATGTTTGGCAACAAGGTGCAAGGCCGGTGGATGCTCGTTCAGAAAAAAAGTGAGCGGCCGACCCTCCTCCCTAAGTTTCGCTGCCAAATTCAAGGCACGAAAAACATGCCCCATCCCCCTAGCATGAGAACTTTCTACGCAAATTGCTAGCACGCGCAGATCGCCTCTTCAGTGTTCACCCAGCGCGCGCCAGAGCCGGTGACCAGACGACGCGCGAGCTCAAGATCTTCCGGTGTATCCACTGTCATACGCAGGGTAGGGGCTCGCTTGTTCGCAGGTACGTCAAGGACTCCAATCCGAAATAGCGCCGGATTCTCCTGAATGAACTCGTTTACATGTTCTCGGTGATTCGCTGCATGCCCGTCCCGGTCGCTGATTCGCAGCGCCGCCTCTGTAAATATTTCGGCGCCAACGCCCAGCGGCATCATTCCAAACGAGTGGGTATAGTCAAATCCTTGCTCAATATGAAGACGAATCAATCGCTCCAACTCCACAATATCCGTGAATGGGTTATCTGCAGTCAGGCGAACCACGTTTGAAAAACCATACGTCTTCGTGCATTCCACATACCGCCTTAGCACATCGGTTTCGCTGCCCCTGAATACAGAGACATTGCCGTCACAATGAGCGACGATTGCGTCATCACGCGCTTCAGTAGTCGTTGCTACCACCACCGTTACCGGGTAACCAATCTCTTTCAAGCGACCAAGCACGTGATCCAGCAAGACTCGGGGGCCAATCGACATCAGTACCTTGCCGGGCAGTCGCGAAGACCCCATGCGAGCCTGAATGACCACGCCAACAGTCACGACAGGTCACCCCACGCAAGAACTGTGTCTTCACCAAGGTCGGAGACGACGCGCCGCCCTACTACCTGGTCCAAGAACTTGGGCGCGATTCCATATCCCGGCCGCTTGATTGAGACATCCTCCTGTGACAGGCGCTGTCCTACCACTACATTTCGCGCAAGCACCAAACTCTTGCGATTGTTTTTGCGAGTCTTCCGCTCGCTGTCAGCCGGACGTTTGACACCCGTGCCGCGCATGATCTCAAAGGATCGCACCGCCTCCACGAGCCATTTCATTTCTGCGGGGTCAGCTGACAGCATGTGATCGGGACCATCGGCGTTCTTATCGTAGGTAAAGTGCCTCTCGATAACGCGCGCGCCCATGGCGGCAGCGCACAGGCATGCCACCGGCGAGAGTGTGTGGTCCGAATAGCCGATATCCAGTGCGGGGAAAGCCTGCATAAGGGTTTGCATAGCACGCAGATTTACATGCTCAGGGTGTGTCGGATAGCTGGTAATCGCGTGCAACAAGATCAACTGCTCATTGCCCTCGGCAAGAATCGCATCCACCGACTCTCGCACTTCCTCAAGTGTGCACATACCCGTCGACAGAATCACTGGCTTCCCTGTACGGGCAACATACCGAAGAAAGGGGAGGTTCACCGCGTCGTCAGAGCCGATTTTGTGTGCGCCAACACCACAGGCATCTAACATATCAACATCTGTTTGATGAGATGGCGAGGAAAACCAGTCAAGCCCCTTCTCTCCTGCATATTGAAATACATCGCTGTGCAGCGCCTTGTCTATCTCGTATTTACGGAACAGCTCAAATTGCGAAGCAATTCCGGTGTTCTCCATGTCGAAAACGGCTTCTCTGCTGGACAAGGTTTCCGCACGATAAGTCTGGAGCTTAATTGCATCGACCCCGCAAGCGGCTGCCTCGTCAATCAGCCGCCGCGCCTGTTCAAACGTAGTGAAATTACCGCCAATTTCAGCAATGATGTAACAGCGATTTTGCGAAAAATTCTTAAACACGCTTCTATTCCCTATACTTGACGACTCGCGCCGGAATACCAACAGCGACGGCATAGTCTGGAATGTCGCCTCGCACTACAGCATTGGCGCCAATTACTGCGCCACGGCCAATGCGGGCACCCATTAGAATTTTGGCTCCAGCACCGATCCAAACATCATCTGAGATCAACACTTCACCGATCTCAGCACGCTGTTCTCTAATCCGTTGATTCCGCCGGATGCCGTGACTATGGTCGATAATCTGGACGTGAGACCCGATGAGAACGTCATTACCTATACGGATCATATTTTTTGCCGTAATAATGTTGCTCCGGCCAATCACAGTATTGTTACCGATGATCACCTTTGGCTCTGGCATCGTCAGCTGAAAAAATGCATAGTCTTGAATAGTGACATTGTGGCCTACTTCAATAATTGCATTCGAAGACAAGCGGAACTCTGCGCTCTGCTTTACGAGCACACCGGCACCACAAGCCGCGAAGTAGCGCTTTGCCTTGTAGGCAGACACTAGGCGCTGCCACCACCCTCCTCGATTTCGATACGAAGCACGATCACTATCTTTCTTCGATGGAACACTCATTTGCCAACTACCTGGATGCGAAAGACATAATTTTTCACGGTAAAAGTGCGACCGCCCACTTCCGACTGCTCGTCCTCTGTTTTTCGAGGCAGATAGCAGCGGCGACACACATCACTCTCCATGAAACCACGGGGGCGCTTGTGGAGATCGCGAACCTGCTGCATTTTCTCGCCGTGCCAAATCTGGTGCACGGTTTCAGTCTTTAAGTCTCCAATAACCTCGCGGTTTTCCTCGTCATTGGAGCACTTCATCACTCGGCCGTCAGCACCAACGACGAGCCGTTGGTATTGCTGCGGGCAACTAAAATTCTCAAGATATTCAATGTGGGTGTCATTGCCCAAGTAGTCAATCAGGGGGTTGAAAGCCACAAGATCGGAAAGTGGTTCGAACGTATCGTAATAGGCTTGGGGATTCTCCTGTATCGCGGGCCAAATACCTTGGATTTTAATGACCGGACGCAGCCAACCGTTGGCTGCCTTCATTTCCTTGATGGCTCTGAGTTTTTCCAAGAGATCGGCAAATTTTAGGGGCTTGCGTATCTTCTCGTAGGTTGCGCCAACGCCGTCGGCAGATATGGTTATCCAATCAATTCCGGCTTCAGCGATCTTGTGGAAGTAGCTGGGAGTCAGCTTCCCACCGTGAGTCAGCATGGACACTTCCTTGATTCCATGCTCCTTGGCATAGCTAACAGCTTCGACAAATTTCTTGTGTAGCGTGGCTTCCCCACGCAAACTCAGACGAATAGCTGGAACCTTGCCTCCAATTTCGTCGATGATCTTGGTATAAAGTCCCCAATCCATACGCGTAGCATTTACCTGCTGCTTGAATTCGTCGGTAATGGTGTAACACATGGGGCAGTGCAGATTGCACAGAGACGAAAGCTCAATATCCACGAGCAGGGGATAATCCGAAACGATTTGCTCGGTGGCAAGGTAGGACCAGTTCCTGCGATATTCCGCGTACGCAGTCTCCCAGCCAGTTGCCCTGCACGCCTCGAAGCGAGACTCCCGCTCACAGGTATACAGTGAGTAATTGCCCTTGTTGATGGGCACATAACGCTTGTTCACTGCTTTCTCTCCAGTTCAACAAGGCGGGCCACGCCCTCCTTGAGGGTGATGCTCGGTGCACAACCCAACAGCTCATGGGCATATCCAATATCTGCACGTACATCCGGGATTTCATTGATTCTCGACTGTTCTTCAGAATGCACCGTCAGGGAAACGCCAGCCGCTTCCTGAACAACAGCGATCAACTCTGCGACCGAATACGAAACACCGGTACCAATGTTTACGGAATGAAATCCATACACCGGTCGCATTGAGGCGAGGAGCGCGCACACCACGTCATCAACGCACACATAATCCCGGCGAGGATGAAGGTCCTTGACACGTATCTCTTTCGCACCGCCGAGAACCTGCTGCACCAGCGTCGGGATCAGAAAATCGCGACGCTGGCCAGGACCGTATACATTGAAGATACGGGCTGCAACGGACGGTACATTGCAATGGCGTGCATAGAATTCGCACAGTTGCTCTCCCATGTGCTTGGTCAACGCATACGGGTTATTCGGTGCGAAGTCATCGCTCTCCCGGATTGGCAAACTCTTTGGAATTCCGTACACGTAGGCGCTCGCATAGGTCATGGAGGCCGCAGTCGCTTTGCAATACTCAAGGACTCTAGCAGTCAGCGCTACGTTGGACTCTACAAATGCCGCAGGGTCCGCCCAGCTGTCCGGAACAAAACTCCGTGCGGCCAGATGAAATACATGATCGACGCGTGGCAACGTGCGCCAGTAGCCTGGATCAGACAGGGAACCGTCAGATCCCGCCGAGATACAGACTTCAACTCCTGACTCACGCAAGCGGGCAACCAGGAGCCTGCCGATAAAGCCACTGGCGCCGGTAACCAGGACCTTAGCCACCAAGAAACGCCCCCTTCATCGACTCAAACTCGTCTATTGCCTGGGCATAGTCATCCGGTCTGCCGATATCCAGCCAATAGCCTTCAAAGGGGCGGACGGCGATCTGTCTGTCGTCGCGCAGTAGATCCAGCATCAGGTTGTCGAATCCGTACAGTGTTTCCGGCACAACATAATCCAGTGCTCCGCGATTAACCATGTAAATGCCCATACTGACCTCGAATTCAAATCCAGGTTTCTCGCGAAACCCTGTCAGCAGTCCATTTGCATTGGTATCCAGCACTCCATAGTCGACAAGCTGCTTCCTCTTCTTCGACGAGATACTGAACACCGCTCCCTGATTGACGTGGGTATCATGAAACGCTGCGAAATCGAGATCCGTTAGAACGTCGCCGTTCATCACTAAAAAATTTTCAGGCAGGTTATCGATGAGCTTGAGAGGCCCCATGGTGCCTAAGGGCTTGTCCTCTAAGGAGTAATCGATGCGAACCCCCCATTTTTCGCCATCGCGAAAGAAGGCCCTAATAATTTCTGCCTGGTGATTTACGGCCATCGTCACATGATCAAAACCCGCATTGGCCAACTGTCTAACAATGACTTCCAGAATTGGAAACTCGCCGATAGGCATGAGAGGCTTTGGCAAAACAACCGTGTAGGGGCGCAGACGCGTCCCTTTTCCACCTGCCAGAATAACGGCTCTCCGATTCATGCAATTCCTACCTGAAGTTAAATGTTGTAGATGTCTGCCTTGTACAAAGACAAGTTCTTGGCATCAGAGAACCAGGCGATCGTTTTTTCGAGCCCCCTCCTTAAACCTTCTTTACCGGCGAACTCAGGAGCCCATCCAATCAATTCAGCAGCCTTGGTATTGGAGGCCCACAACCTGTCCACCTCGCTTCCATCTGGACGAAGCCTGACCTCATCGGTTTCGATCAGAACATTTCTGCCCATGAGCTCCGCAATCAACTGGCAGGTTTCTCCGACCGATATTTCATAGTTGCTTCCTATGTTGACCACCTGACCAATCGAACGGGGCGACGATGCAACCATTGCAAAGCCACGAACGGTATCAGCAACATAATTGAAATCTCGTGTCGGGCTGATGGCACCTAGCTTTATCCGATCAGCACCATTCGAAAGCTGCGCAATGATGGTCGGAATCACAGCTCGCGCCGACTGTCTTGGTCCATAGGTATTGAATGGCCGAATCACGGCAACCGGGGTGCCAAACGAGTGGTAAAACGACAGCGCCAGTTGATCGGCCCCCGTCTTGCTCGCCGAATACGGCGACTGCGGCTGCAATGGGTGATCCTCGGTGATTGGGACAAATCTGGCAGTCCCGTAACATTCACTGGTTGAGGTATGGACCACTTTTTCCACGTGCAACTCTCGGGCTGCCTGCAATACATTCAGCGTGCCCTTGATGTTCGTATCCACGTAGGTATCTGGAGAATGATACGAATAGGGAATGGCGATAAGTGCCGCCAGATGGAATACGACGTCGCAATCGTGCATCGCCTGGCGAACACCATTTGGGTCACGAATGTCGCCAGCAAAAACGTCAAGTCGCTCACGACACTCCGGATTAAGTGAATCCAGCCAGCCCCACGAATTTCTCGAGTTATAGCGGACGAAGGCTCTCACTTTGCAACCCTGAGAGAGGAGATACTCGGTGAGGTGCGAACCGATGAATCCGGCTGCGCCAGTAACGAGAATTGTCTTGCCTGTTAGCTGCATGTCGATTAATCCGTCCATTACCTCTGCTTGCTCAGGAAATCCGAATAAGCATTACGCAAACCAACGTCTATAGTCGTCGACGCTTTCCAGCCAAGGCTGGCCATGCGCCCCACCTCCAACAGCTTCTTGGGTGTTCCATCAGGCTTTGTTGGATCGAACTCAATTCGCCCTAAATATCCGGTTACCCGGGCGACAGTTTCGGCCAATTCCTTTATGCATATATCCTGGCCAAACCCGATGTTGATCATTGGTGGTTCAAACCTGCCACACTGCGCCTCGTCGCTGCCCATCAGGCTGTCGTACTGCTCATCCGGCAGGCTCATCAGGAACACGCAGGCATCCGCCATATCTTCGCTGTAGAGGAATTCCCTTCT
>CAZLOF010000007.1:0-24943 GCA_964560745.1 uncultured Thermoflexus sp. | reverse complement strand
ACGATCACTTTTTGTTTGGGGCGGGCAAAGCTCGCCCCAAACAAAAAGTGATCGTGATTTCGGCGAAAGTTTATTCTAATTATCTCTTCATCTTTTTTATTGCACCAGCGCTTTATCCAGCTTCCATCCTTTTTCTGTCCAAATCAAAGCCCAAGTGATGAAAAATTTCTGGGCATTATTTGCACCTTCTTGCGATGTAAGTTCCACCCGTGCACGATTGGCATCGACTTGGCTAACGCTGTAATTCAAAATTTTGGTATTTTGATACCCAGCTTGCCATTTATCAAAGGGTTGACCCGCTTGAAAAGCCGAGCTGAACATGCTATACGCATCTTTATAGCTTTTGGCTGATAACAATTGATAAAAATGATCCGCCGCATCAACATGCGTGCCAGCCAATGGGCCAGATTTTTCGCCAATTTGCACCAGTTTTAGCGTTGCTGGGTCAAGTTTATAGCGCGTAAGGGTGCTGCCACTGGGGCAACAATTGGGTTCATAACCGGCATAAATTGGCAATGTCACTTGTAATTCACCCGCTTGAACCGATGCACCCATTTTATAACCCGGCAAAGCCGTTACAAATTTAGGTTTACCGTCTTCACCCATTGTATAAACCAATGTGCCAGTGCTGCCTGCGGTGCCGCCTGAATGCAATGGGATTACAGCTTCTTCTTTGCCATCACCCGAAAAGTCGCCATATCGAATCGATTCAAGCATAGCATGACCATAAGCTTCATTCCCCGCCGTTAAGTATGGCCCTGCAAAACCCACTGGCTTGCCATCTACGGATGGATCATATTTCAATTTTGGCTCAGTCGTTAAGACCTTAAACCAATTGGTGGTGCGCAAAGCCGAATTTAGCGAAGGGGTGCTGCCCGAAATCTCGGCGCTGGCGCTGTCGAGCAACCATTGTTTTGCCTTGCTGCTCCATACCAATGCCCATTGCACGACATAGGTCGAGCGTATTTCGCCATTATCGGTTTTCTCAAATGCCACAATTTGTGCTTTAACCTGCCCTTTAGGGGCTTCGGTAATTTCGGGTGGCCTGCCGCTAAAGGTAGTGTTTTTATACCCATCTCGCCATTTTTCAAATGGCGTATTTACTTGAAATGCAGGGCTAAAAAACTTATAGGCCTCGGCATATTTTTGCTGATTGAGCAAAGCATAAAATTGACCAACCGTGGGGACCTTGGCTTGCTCAAAAGGGGTATCGCTATAGCTGGTTTGCACTAACTTATTGCCACTCAAGATATATTTCGTCACACTTTCACCACTGGGGCAACAATTTCCCTCCCAGCCAGCATATACAGGTTGTGGAATCACCAACTCGTTATTTTCAATTTTGGCAAACATCTTGTAGCCTAGCACTTTTTCAATCATTTTGGGTTTGCCATCGACCACCCCAAATAACACCACCCCAAAAGCCCCGCCTGTGCCACCTGATTCCAATACAATGGCTGCTTCTTCTTGCCCATCGCCCGAAATATCGCCAAAGGCGATTTGTTGTAACAAAGCAAAACCGCCAACCTCAGACCCTTTAATCGTTACATAAGGTCCGCGCTTCACTGTCGAATTTAATTGATCACTTTCGGCCTTGTTAAAGACAAGAGCCGGATCAGTTGTTACGACTTGCTCCCAATTCACTTTTCGCATATCTACTTTAGGGATGGGAGTATTGGGCACGGCGGTAGGTGCAATCGTTGGGGCTGTTGTTGGTTGTGATGCCCCAGAGCCACTACTTGTGGCTGATGTTGTTGGCGCAGCAGGCGGCGCTGGTGGCACCGCCGTAATGGGCGGCGCAGTTGTAACTGTTGGCAGCGCTAACGGCGTTGGCAAAACGGTTGCTGGTGCTGCAATCGTTGAGGTGGGGGGCAATACCGTCGGGGTGCTGGTGGCGCGTGAACATGCCGCCAATGCAAACATCGCTACAAATGAAAGATGAGTAAGCGTTTTTGTAACCATATGTAAATCTCCCGTTATAAAATCAAACATGCAAATTGTAATCATTTAAGATGACGAGCGCATGACAAAACAGCAACGATCTGATGACGAAAAAACAAAAGGCTGATTTTAGGTGTTTCAGCTTCTCATCAAACCAACGACGAATCGAAACAACCAAAATCAGCCAATAAAAATCGCCACCAAGTTCTTATTTACACTGTTGCACCTGTAGGGCTGGCAAGTCAATCACCCCTTGATTTCCAGCCATATCTGTCGCCACCACCACCGTTTTTAGCGTACCCGCGCCCGTTTTCAATGTCGTTAAGGCCGAGTCGCCAACATCAATGCTGAACGTATAGTTATCTTTGCCTGCCGCTATCATGTCTTTGGCTTCGGCCACCCCGATTGCAATTTTATCCTTCAAAAACACATACTCAATTCGCGCCTCGGCAACGCCGCTTGGGTCGCTAAATTTAATTGCAAGGGTTGCTTGCGTAGGCTTTGTGCCACAATTGTTACCGTAATACACAATGTTAGGGCTGATCTTTTGGCTGGCAACCTTGGGCGCTTGCACATCTTTGGTGGTGCTGGCAATGGTTTTAATATTATTTTCTGTCAATTGCCAGCGCGTGGTTTTGTCATCCCAGCCTAGCTTCCAAGTGCCATTAAACTTTTGGGCTGTATTGCCCACTTTTCCATTAATATCAACAAAAACCAAATTGCTGGGCAATAATTTTGTGCTGATGCGAATCTCTTTCAAATCAGCATACCCCGTTTGCCAAGCATCAAATTCTTGTTGGGCCTGTAAAGATGGCGCAAGCATGTCATAGGCTTCTTTTAACTTTTTGCTATTCAGCAATTTGTAAAACTGCTCCACCACCACGACCTGAGCTTCGGGTGCACCCTCGTTACTCGATTTTAGCTCTTTTAGTGCAAAATCAGCCGCCCCTGCCACCAATTTGTAATGTTTGGTATTAAACCCGCTTGGGCAACAATTTGGCTCAAAGCCAGCCACAATGGGCCGCGTCACCACCAATTCGCCATCCTCGACACTCACGCTCAGTTTATTGCCATCTAACACCGCCACCAATACCGGTTTATTGGCGGTGTCGGGGCTAAAGATCAACGCACCCACATTCCCTGCGCTGCCCCCCAACGATAACAAAATGATCGCTTCGGCCTGACCATCATCAGAAATGTCGGCATACAGAATACTATCTTTTAAAATGCCGGCATGGCCGGCCACCTCTGCCCCACCAAAAGTGGCTTTGGCGCGTAAAAAAGGCCCTTGGTCAACTTTGCTTACCTTTAACGCATCGTCTGTGGCTTTTTTATCAAAGCTCAGTTGTGGGTCTGTGGTCAGTGTCTGTTTCCAATTCACACTTTTCAAGGCCGTAATGGGTTTGGTGGCGCTAATAACAGGCGCGGTTGCTATTGCCGTAGGCGTTGGCGCAGTTTGCTGCCCCACCACTGTAGTGGGAATTGGTTTGCCAATAGGCTGCACCGATACTGGTTTGGGTGCAGACGTAGTCGGAATAATGATCGAACACCCCCCGACAAAAATAAGCATAGCGGTTGCTACCGCCCCGCCAGATAATTTAATAATTCGCTTTAGGTTCATATATTGTCCTTGAATCGATGAAGCCGACCTCTTACAAAATTGTAATGCTAATTTTTCGTTATGGGTGCATTCATCTTTGCCGGTTATGATTTTGCCCAACATGCTCCCTAACGATGCTTATAACGCCCAATTGCTCGCCCATGTGCACCCACCCGAATGGCGCAACCCAACCCCACAAGTCAAATACAATTTAGTCGTCATCGGCGCGGGTTCGGCTGGGCTAATCTCGGCTATTGCGGCGGCTGGGTTGGGCGGCAAAGTGGCTTTGATTGAAAAAAATTGGATGGGTGGCGATTGCCTCAACAACGGGTGCGTGCCGTCAAAAACCATCATTCGTTCAGCCAAAATAATGGGCGAGATACAACGGGCGGCGGCGTTAGGGGTGAATGTGACGCCCCCCCAAGTCGATTTTGCCGCTGTAATGCAACGGATGCGCCGTGTGCGGGCGGGCATCAGCCACCATGATTCGGCCCAACGGTTTACCGAGTTAGGGGTCGATGTGTTTTTTGGCGAAGGCCAATTCACCAGTGCGAATACGGTCGAAGTGCGAGATGCACAAGGCAACTGCGTCAGTCTCAATTTTAAAAAAGCCATCATTGCCACTGGGTCACGCGCCCTTGTTCTTCCCATTCTCGGCCTAAAAGAGGCTGGCTATTTAACCAATGAAACGGTTTTTGAATTGACTGAACGCCCAGCGCGGCTTGCGATTATTGGCGCGGGGCCAATTGGTTGTGAATTAGCTCAAGCGTTTCAACGATTAGGCAGTGTCGTCAGCGTGTTCGATATCGCACCCCAAGTGTTGCCGCGTGAAGAACCCGCCGCCGCTAAAATTGTGCAACATGCCCTTGAGCGCGATGGGGTTAAATTGGCGCTCGCCAGCACGATTGAACGGGTGACACAAACGGGCGCAACCAAACACATTCACTTTAATAACACGAGCGGTGCGCATAGGCTTGAAGTTGATGCTATCCTGATAGCCGTTGGGCGCACCCCAAATATTGAAAATCTTGGGTTAGAGCGCGTAGGCGTAAAAACTGACAAAACCGGCGTTTGGGTCGATGATTATTTGCAAACCAGCAACCCCAACATTTTGGCGGCGGGTGATGTGTGTATGGCTTACAAATTCACCCATGTGGCCGACTTCTCGGCCCGCATCGCCTTACAAAACGCCTTATTTTCGCCCTTTGGCATTGGTCGCCGCAAATTTAGCAATCTTGTCATCCCTTGGTGCACCTATACCGACCCCGAAGTGGCGCATGTTGGGTTATATGCCCACGAAGCCCAAAAACAAAACATCGCCTACGACACGTTTGAAGTGCCGTTTAGCGCAGTTGACCGCGCTATTGCCGATGATGAAAACGAGGGTTATGTGTCGGTGCTGACGCGCAAGGGCAGCGATGTCATCCTCGGGGCCACAATTGTGGGGCGACATGCTGGCGAATTGATTAGCGAAATTACACTGGCCATGACCAACAAACTCGGCCTCAAGGCCATCGCAAGCACCATTCACCCATACCCAACCCAAGCCGAGGGCGTGCGCAAAGCCGCCGACGCTTGGAACCGCACCCGACTCACCCCACGCGCCAAAACATTGTTGGGGCAATGGCTGGCATGGGGGCGGCGTTGATCGATTGCCGCACCCAAAATCTCCGACAAAATATAGTGGTTTTGTCTATTTGATTGTGCTAACTTTGGCCCCATAATGGATGAAAACACCAAAGAGGGGCTAGAACGCAATCTTATCGCCATTGCCTTAATGGCTGTATTTCTTGTGATTGCAGGCGGGTTGCTGTGGCTATTTGCGCCTAGCCTTGCGCCGTGGGGCTTATGGTCAAGCATGGCGCTCAATTTTGGCAAGCTATGGTTGGCGGTTATTGTTGGGCGCGGGTTAGGCAATATCATCATCGGCCTCTTTCGCCTTAACATCTACGATTCATATAAACGTCTGATCGGGTTAAATTTATTGCTCACCGTGCCATTTATGCTGGGTTGGGCGGCATTTGCGGCGCAATGGGCGGCTAGCCCAGCCACCAATTTTGCTAGTGGATTTTTGCTTTATGTTTTGGCGTTATTGTCGTGTATTGTGGCACACACCCTTGTTATTTCGCTCACCTTCGGTGCAATCTATCGTATTGTCAATTTTGGGGTGTGGGTGATTGGTTTTGTTGCGTTTTCCTTCGCATTCGTTGGGCAATGATTTGAACCGCATTGACCTGTGTTGTTTTTAGCAGTTTAATGAGACAATTGCCCCATTATTCTAAGCACATTACGTAATCGCCTTGGGGCGTTTGACCGCGACGTTCAACGCCATCTTATTACTTCTGCCATTTTGGCTATAACGCTAGACGGTGGTATTAATACTGTTTTATTTAACCTCTATTTGTTGCGTCTGGGCTATGGGCCAGATCTCGTTGGTGCCGTCAATTCGGTGGGGATGGGGGTGTTTGCGATTGCATGTATCCCAGTTGGGCGCTTATGCGAACGCTATGGTTTATTACGTATCATGCGGGTGGGGATGGTTCTCATTTTTATTGGCAGCCTATTTGTGCCGCTGGTTGGTTGGTTGCCGCCGACAACCCATACTGCTGTGCTGGTCATGAGCGCTATCATTTCAAATCTTGGGTTTGCCGCTTATTTTGTGGCTGGTGCGCCTTATTTAGGTGCACTCAGCACCATCCAACAACGCACCAGTATTTTTTCAATGCAATCGGCTACATTCGCGGTTTTTGGGTTTGCAGGCAGTTTAATTGGGGGTAATTTGCCCGGGTTGCTCGCCAATATGGGCATTGGCGATATTAACCAACCCTTGCCTTATCAATGGACATTGTGGCTGGTGCCTATTTTTCTGCTTGTGTCGCTTTATTTGGTCTCGCTCATGCGTGACGTAAATACCAACGATAATGCGATCTTGTTAGATGACGATGCCTCATCTGCCGATATATCTAGCACCGAGCCAAGCAAATTAAATGCGTTAAAACAACCAGCCCAAGCCGCGTTTTTGCTATTAGCGTTTTTCGGTTTGTTACGCTTTTTACAAGTCGGTGGGGTTGCCAGTATGCAAACCTTTTTTAATGTGTATATGGACCGCGAATTACACGTTAGCACCGCCATCATCGGCAATATTCAAGCGTTCGCCAAATTATTGGGCGTGCCTGCGGCCTTTGCCATCCCTTGGTTTACACGCAAACTTGGCAGTGCTGGCACAGTCATCTTGGCTTTATGTATTGCTGCCTTTGGCATGTTGCCTATGGCATGGATCCCAATTTGGTGGGTGGCAGCGACTGGCTATATTTTTGTATGGCTGACTACCCCAGCGCGTTATGCTGCTTTTATGGTCTTTATCATGTCGAGCACCCCCAGCAGTCAGCACGGCACACTCAATGGTTCACAAGAAGGGCTGGCAGGTTTAAGCTTTGCCGTTGTCGCCTTGCTTGGCGGTTATATGATCCAATCGCTTGGTTATTCGCTGCTTTTTACCCTCAGCGCATCGTCAATGTTATTGGGGGCCGGGCTACTGGCGTTATATGTTTGGCGCGGACGCAAGATTTAACATAAAAACAAATTTTGATTGCAAGCATCATATTTGCAAGGATATCACCTCATACAATAGATGGTGTATTTAGACCAAATTGATTTTTCTTAACAAAATCTATGCGTATTCAAAGCGTTTTCTGGTGAAAATTTAAGGAAAAGTGTTGCAAGTATTAGTTCATTCGCGTCAGTCTCATGGATACGAGTGTTGATGATGTGCATCAATGGTTGTGAACAACAAAATGAACGAATTAAGGTGTCACAACTCGGAGAGTATGCCATGAGTCTTGAAAATAACGATTTAAATCAACAAATTGAAGCGGCCCGCGTTGCCTATCAAATCTCACGTGAGACCTTGCCACGCTATGCTCATGCCAAAAGCCCCCATTATTTTACTTTTCAGCAATTAGGGGCCTGTGCTTTATTACGCACAGTAATGCGGCTTAGCTTTCGCGATATGCAAAACTATCTTAAAGAAAATGCTGAATTACGACACGCCCTTGACCTGCGCGTTGTGCCAGATTACACAACATTAATGCGTGCCGAGCAAAAAATGAATGGGCAATTTGATGTCATGCTAACCAAATTATTAGGGCGACTTGAAAGCAAGCAATTCAATATCACATGGATTGGCTATCTTGCCCCGTTAAGAAACATGCCTTAAGCCATGTTTCCTAAAATGATTTTTCGTCAAAATCACTACATGGCATTTGAGACAAGGCAAAGCCCTTGCCCCAAATGCCATGTAGTGATTTCGACATTTCATCTATTTAAACGCCTATTGATCGATTGCATTGATTTATCGGGCATAATCATTGCCCATGACCGAGTCATCTTCACCCCTTTTTGATCTCAGCAATAAAGTTGCCCTCATTACCGGCGGCTCACGTGGTATTGGCGAAGCCATTGCTCACGCTTATGCCCAACACGGGGCCAAAGTCGTGGTTGCTAGCCGTAAAATTGACAATGTAAAACCCGTTGCCGATGCCATTAATGCCGCCGGTGGGCACGCCATCGCTATCGCCTGCCACACTGGCGACCGCGCCCAAATTAAAGCCATGATTGCCCGCACTGTCACCGAATTTGGCGGTTTAGATATTGTGGTCAACAATGCCGCCACCAATCCGCATTTTGGCTCATTACTAAGCGCCACCGATGAGCAATGGGATAAAACCTTTCAAGTCAATGTCAAAGGTTATTTTGCGGTTATTCAAGAGGCCGCGCCCTATTTTATAAAACAAGGGCACGGCAAAATTATCAATATGGCCTCGGTGGCGGGTATTTCGCCGGGCCAAATGATGGGGATTTATAGCGCCAGCAAAGCCGCCGTGATTATGATGACAAAATCACTGGCGCAAGAATTGGCGACCCAAGGCATTCAGGTGAATGCGATTGCACCCGGTGTGATCGAGACCAAATTTAGCACAGCCTTATGGAGTAACGCCCACTTAACCGCAACGGTGAACCGCAAGGCCGGGCGTATTGGTCAGCCCAATGATTTGGCTGGCACGGCTCTTTTCCTTGCTTCGTCTGCCTCAGACTATGTCACTGGCACGGTCATCGTCGTCGATGGTGGGCTTGAGGTTGGCGGCTCGTTTTAGCCCCAACCGCCGCCGCCGCTTGGGGCCGGGGCCTCACCGAGTGTAGGGCCAAGCATTTCGACAATCGTAGCGGGTGAATCGCCGATGATGCCGGTGACACCCAGCGCAATCATGCGGCGAATATCATCACGCTCATTTACCGTCCATGTGTTTGCGCCCAAATGCTGCGCCCCTAGTTCAGTCATTAGCTCTGGCGTGATCAAGGCAAAATGAGGATGATGGAAAGACAACTGCATATCGCTCAAGTCAACATTGCGCAAAGCAGCCAACGTTTTTTCACCATAATACAAAAAGCCACGTGGCACGTCGGGCGCATGTTTCAAAATTTCGCGGATGGAATTGGCGCTAAATGAAGAGAACACCACACGATCGCCCATGTCATATTGGCGCACTACTGCCGCTACTGCCGCCTCTAGCCCATCGCCTTGGGTTTCGTTGTTTTTTAGCTCAACATTAAACAAGAATGGGATGCCATCGGTGCTGGCATCGCGCATGGCCTCGAAAATTTCAGCCAAGGTTGGCACCCGCTCGCCTTGCCCCGCGTCATATTTGCGAATCTCGGCCAACGTCAAATCACTCACATTGCCTGTGCCATTTGTGGTGCGATCAAGCGCTAAATCATGAATGACGATGACTTCGCCGCTTTTGCACAAACGCACATCAAACTCAATGCCATGTGCCCCTTGTTTATGCGCCAAACGCATCGCCCCAACGGTATTTTCGGGGTAATGCGCCCGCGCCCCACGATGCCCAATAATCAACGGATGTGAAAGGGAGGTTTTAAGCCAGTAATTCATGCTGAATATTTTAAATGCAAAAATGTAGTTCCCCATCATCGTAGCAAAGAATTATTATCTGCGCCATGCCCTAATTTATGCCGACGACGCAATGGGTTATTCCTTTAAACGATCCGCGTTGATGCATCTGATTTGGTTGAACGATCGGGGGTAAGGGGTTTTCGGGGGCGAAATAACCCCTCGATGATGCTCGTAATAATAGACGGGCTGTCCGTTGGGGGCATCATTGTCTCGACGGCCCCGCCATTGCGCCAACTCGTCATAGTGTTGTGCCACTCATGTTGTAATTGCGCTAATGGCACACCCGCAACCGCATCAAATGCCTCATCGCGATATTGTCCATTACGCATGGCGCGAAACAAACGCCGAGCCACATCTAGCCGATGGGTGCATAGATAATGCATAAATGACCATGCATTGGGATAATCGAATGTGCCGGGCTGGTCATAGCCCTCGCGGCGGCAAATGAGGCCATTTAAATCACACAAATCGGCGCAACCACAAATGCTGTTCACATGCTCAGGTCGATTTGTGCCGCAACAATGGCCATTTGTATCAAATTGCAAGCCCCCCAAATACTCGGCCATACCCTCATCGGCCCAGCCACGCGGCTCGGCGTGATAACCTGCGTCGCTCCACAAATGCTGGTAAACATAGCGGCCTTGCAAATAATGCCCAAATTCGTGCTGAATGAGTTGCTCGACAGTGAAAGTGCTTTCGGCCCGTGTGCGCAAAAAGGTATATAGCTTACCATCGCGCTCGATATACAGCCCACCTGCCTGCGCCCCATACCCCACAAATGCATTCATATACTCAATATAATTTGCTTTGCTGGCAAACAACATCAGCGTAATTTTGTCGTTGGGGTCATTGGCAACGGGTGTGGTGAATTCGGGGCCAAGCAAATCAAAAAAAGCCTGTCTTTCATTCTCCATTAGCTTAATAAAACGCAGTGCTTCAACATCTGATAACGCCGAGCGCACCGAAATATCATGATGCACGAGTGTGTTTGGCAACCATTGCGTTTCACATTCGCCACGCAACTGGCTACTGAGAATACTATTGCCATTAAAATGATCAATTGCCCGTGCCATATATTGACGTGGGGTTAACAATTGCTCGGTTTGCCACGCTTGTTTTAACGCTTGGTAAATGTCTTCACGCTCGGCTTTCGTTACTTGCTCTGGCAGAAACTTCTCATATATAAAGGCGGGTTGGGCTCGCACCCAATATTGGTCCGAGCGTATCGACAATTTGATAAAATGCAATTCTTGCGGGTTCAATCTGTAGCGGGCTTACATCAACCGTGCATAAGCCGAAATGCAGCGAAAACGCAGCCGGTCGCTGTTTGATGTGTTAGCGCTGGCGCTTTCAAGATACCCTTGCATATCAAATAATGGGTAAAAATAAGCGTCCAAAATCCACAAAATCTCGTGCAGGCTGTCTTCATCCGTCTCGTGGGCCAGTTGGCTGGCCAAGGCTGGGCCAGCGTTGATGCCATCTAGATCGCGCACACCGGCTGGGCTGCTGCGAATAACCAGATCGTGAGCTGGATCACCAGCGGGGCGCTCGGCAAAGCGCCCCAGCACCCGCAAGGCGTTGCGACGGGCGAGTGGCTTGGCGCTATTTTGTGCCAATTTGAGCAATTGCCCCACCAATGACGTGCTGGCTTGTGGTATAAGCGTCGCTGCGATTAGCTCGGTGCAATAGTAATCGCTATTGCCAAGGCGTTTAAGCAAAGCTACCACATCCGCGCCAGCCAAATCGGCGGCGCTGCATGGGCTGGGCGGTTGGTTTAGGGTAGGCGGGGTAATAGACGAGGCCGTAAATGACATGAACTTAATCCTATCATTATTTCTTGGTTCGTATAGGTATCCAGAAAATTCTTTTCCAAAGGTTTTCGCCGATTTCACGATATCCCTCGCCAAGCGTAGCTTGGCAGAGATATTGTGAAATCGGCATCGGCAACAGATTTATCTGGACACCTATATTTTATGGCTTGAGCTAAACAATCGGGGTAATCGCTTTGAGCCATGGATCGGCGACAAGGTTGTAAATGGCTGCGGCTGGATCGGCATTTAGGGCTGCCCGACGACGATTGCTATGTCTATTACGTGAATGAGTGCGACGAAGTTGCTGCCATCATCAGCTACTTTTTCTTTGTCAAGCCGCAATCGCTCAATGACATTCGTCTGAAATGTATCCATAGGCTCAAAACTCCGTAATAACCGCATCGAGCCATTCATCATGAGGCTCGACGGGTAGCATGGGCGCGAGTTGCAGATTAAATGCAACGCCGACGACGGTGGGGGCAGGGGCGGCAAGGTGACGGCGGGCGTTGAGCAAGCGATCATAATAGCCAATGCCATAGCCAAGCCGCGCCGATTTGCCATAAGTGGCCTGTAGCGTTGGGGGGATGCCAGTGGGTGCAAATGCCAACAAGGGCACCAAAAACAATTCGATATTGGCGATTGGCACATGCTGAATAATACGTGGCACACGCAAACCCCATTCACCCACATAAAAATCAGCCTCGTCGAGCGATGTAATCTCGATGCAAGGTGTCTCTTGGCTACCCTTGATAAATAGCGGAATGGCGACTCGCTTTTGCTGCGCGAGGGCGTGCCGAATAATCGGCTGCACATCAAGCTCATTGCCAAAGGTTAAATAGGTATGAATGACTTTGGCGGCTTGATATTCTGGCAGCGCCAATACCTTTTCATACACCCGTGTGCTGCCTTCAGCCACTTGTTGGGCCGAAAGTGCATCGCGGCTGGCCCGCATATCACGCCGCAGACTTCGTTTTATCATTCTAATTTCACTTCTATCCATTGTTCCTCCTTACAAGCCACATAGCCAAATTCATAATGACCATTGCTCGCTATCGCCCGATAGTTATCGAGCCAAATGACTAACCCCAGCGGGCCACGCGGCGCACGATTACAACGCAACACCTCACGACCATCAACAAGAAATCGGGTGTCGCTCATTTGCCAATCAACTTCAAATTGATGCCACGCCGTCCAATCATTATCGAGCACAATTTCGTTGGCCCGCACCATGGCTTGGGCCGATGCCATTAATGGGCGGCTAAACATCGGCAAACGCAACCAGTGGTTGAGCACACGGCTGATGAGACTGAAAAAACGCGGGTTTTGCAAGCCGGGCATGGCCGCTGCACTGTCTAACGTAGCCGCTTTAAAGCCCCAACCCGCCACCCCACGCACCGTGCGCATGTCCGATTCACGCGAAGCATTAAAAAACCACATATTACACGGCGGGGCCAACACTTCGCCATTTTGTCCAAATGGGTGGTTCCAAAAACCAAAACCGCTAGTGCCGGTCATGGTTTGGCGCGAAAACCGCGCTTGTAATGCCAAGCGGCACGGGGCGGCATGTTGAAAATGAAAACGCCCGCCCACTTGATAATCATCTAATTGGGCATTTGAATAGGCCGCCGCACTGGTAGGCGGCAAGGTGAGCCGAAAACCATTTGGAATGGGGTCAACGTGCCCGCCATTCACATGATAGGGGCGTAAATTTGTAAAAGTCATACTGGGTTAGATAGGTATAGTATGCCCCATGCGAATCATCTTACAGCGCGTTTTACAGGCATCGGTTACAGTTAATGGCACTATCGTCGGGCAAATTGGGCAAGGTGTGGTGTTATTGGTTGGGGTGACACACAGCGACACGCCTGCCCAAGCCGAATGGCTGGCTAACAAAATCGCCAGTTTGCGCATCTTTCCGGCGCTTGAGGGGCGCTCTGGCTTTGATCGTTCGTTGTTAGAGGTGGGTGGGCAAGTATTGGTAATATCGCAATTTACACTTTATGGCGAATGCGCCAAAGGGCGCCGCCCCGATTTTATTGCCGCCGCCAAGCCCGATCTTGCCGCGCCGCTCATCACCCATTTTGCCCAATTGCTCGGTGGGTTGGGTTTAACGGTTGCCACCGGCCAATTTGGGGCCGATATGCAAGTGGCGTTGGTGAATGATGGCCCGGTGACTTTGACATTAGAGCGCTGAGGTGATTTTAGCTAAGACCTGCGAGGTTTTGCCCGCCGAAAATTAACTGCCCGCCAATTGCGGTAACGCATAAAATTGGTTGATCTTTTGCTGAATCCGGGTACATTCTTTTTTGCTGCCTAATTGTTGATAAATCGTTAGGGCTTGTGAAAATGCACGTTTTGAATCAAAAATGCGCATTGCGCAATGGTTTATATCACCCAACGCATCATAAGCACGGGCCAAGACACGCCATGCATCAGCATGTTGAATGTCTTTAAGCGTTTCAATCGCTTGGTGGCAATATTCAATCGCTATTTCAAATTGTTTTTTGTCGCTTTGAATACGGGCAAAAACATATTGCGCCATTGGGCTATAAAATTCATCCTCAAGCCCAATGGCCTCATTCGCAAAAAATGTTGCAAGATCAACCTGATTAAGATAATAGTGAATTTCGGCTAAAGTAGCGGCGCTAAAGGCATGAAAAAAGGCCCCATACCCATGATGGCTATGATTTTTCATATACTTATAGGTCTCTTGAGCCAATGGCAAGGCTATTTCATATTGTTGTCCACACAAATAAGCATACGACATATTGCTCTTATTAACCCATTGGCAAAACTGTTGCCCCGTATTGCCAAATAATATATCGCAGGTTTCATAATGCCCAATTGCATTAAGTGTGTCAAGATTGGTGGCTGCGATATGCGCTAATTCTTGGTGTGCCGCCGCTTGCAGGGCTTCGTCGCCCAATTCTTCGGCATAAGCAATAGCTGTGCGATAGTGCGTAATGGCTGGTGAGTTATTGCCAGCATAAGCACGTATATTTCCTTCCAAAATTTCAAGTTGGCAACGCGCTCGTCGTGTTTCAATTTCGGCGCGGCTTAGGTCATGTAATCGGTGCCAATAGTTAGCGCCTTTGCGTAGGCTGATTTGCATCATTTGGGTGCCAGCCAATTCAAATAACCCATCAAACCCAATGCGGTATTGGGCTAAAGCGTCTTCGACTTTACCAATTACGGCCAAGGTGTCAGCGCGTAAGCGTTGGGCATAGCCAGCCGCTAACGAATGCGGGGTGTAATCGACGGCGTTTAGCGTTGTTAGCGCATGATGTGGATCGCCACTAAAAAGCAACAATTCGCTGCGCAACAGTGCCAAGGCCTGTTGATCGATTGAATTACTTAAATGATCGAGCGTGATCGTTTGTAGCAATGCTAATAAGGTATTGGCTTGCCCATTGGCAATTTCTTGCTTTTTATAGTGCGATAGCAGATGAATTGCCATATCGGGCCGCCCAGCCGATAAATATTGATAAGCAGCAGTCGTGTATTCACCGACATCTTGATATAAATTTGCGGCTTGTAAATGCAAAACTGGGCGATCAGCAGCCGGAATTTGCTGATATAGCATTTGCCGTAACGTTGGATTTAACAATAACATACGCCCATCTGGCGACATAACAACGAGATCTTTGTCTAATAAAATACTGCAAATGGGTTCAGGAAAATGCTCATTTGTGATCGGCACTGGCGCTTGACATACCGCTAACAACATCGTTGTCGAGATTGCTTCATCGCTAAGATTACGTTTTATGCGTCCCCACAACATCGCCAACGAGGGTGATTCCGTTAAGGCGGCAATTTGGGGTTGTAAAGCTTGATTACGCTGAATACTATTGACAAATAGTCGGAGCATTAAAGGATGCCCATGCGTCATTTCCCACAAATGCTGTATGTCGTTGGGTTGAGCCGTAATATCGAGGCGACGTAATAGGTTTGAAAGCTCAGTTATCTCAAGCCCTTTGAGATTTAATGATGTGGTGTGACGCAGCAATACCTGTTGCCCAATCAAAATAACGCTTAAGGCCATGTTTTCGCCACCTAACCCTTCAACAAAGGTTGAAATAATGGCGTGCATATTGTTGTTGGGCCTCAATATGTCAACTTCATCTAAAATAAACAAGGGGTAAATATTACGTTGGGCGAGCCTAGACAATGAAGCTTGCAACATTTCTATCGCTAAATTAGCCCCCATTTCCATATAGTCGGGTTGTTCGGGTGAAAATTGGCGCTTATAAGCACGACAAAAATGCAACCATATGGCCGATTCGCCTAATTCTTGTAAAAATAGCCCCAAACTAAACATGAGGCTTTGTAGCGTGTCGTTTAAGCCGGGTCTAAATGTATACCAAAAAACGGGTCGATGGGTGGGCGATTGTGCCTTATATTTTTGGGCAATCACATGCCCCAAAGTGGTTTTACCGATCCCTCCCATGCCCTGAATCCCTAATACTTGATGTTTATCGATAGCAGTTAAGGCCAGTTGTAACGCTTGGCTGCGCCCAACAAAATTATCATAATTGGCATGGGTTGATTCATGGTGAAATTTTTCACGCGAGTCTTTTTGAATTGCTTCGGTCAAAATTTGAAAGACTTGTTTGCGTTTTTTGGCATAAGTTGATTCTGCCCAACCGATTTGCTTGGCAGCCTCTATTTGTTTTAGGCCATTGGGGCGATTTAGATAGACAAATTGCACAAATTCACCCAAACTGCCATTGCTTTGGTCTGTAAATGCTTTGTTAATCGTTTTCCGCAAAAACTCTTGTAGTGCACGCCCACGCCCATCTGCGCCCACAGCCAATTTTCGATCACGCAGCACTTGTATCCCCAAGAAATAAGGGCTAACTAAGCTGCTATGTTGCTCTAGCCAAACTTGCTCCTCAAAATGCTCTAGCGCCAACTCAATTTGCCGAGTGAGCCATTGAGCATCTAAATCTTTTGTTTCGGTATGGCTTAAATGCGATTGAGGTTTAGTGCTTTTTATCATGTTTAACCCAATTTCATCTTAATCAAATTTGTGATTGTTTGCAACTGTTTTTTTAAACAATAGAGTTTTTTGCAGAAATCGTAGAGTTTTGAGTATGCACTTTACCAAAAAGAAAACTATCATACATTTAGCGTGGGGAGATGTCGGCTACAAAGGCAAATAAAACAAACGGCCTTGGGTTTGTTGTGCTTTTGAAATGATGAAATATTACGCCTTTCTCGCTTCTGATTGCGGCATGTTTTATAACAAACCTCAAAAATTTATTAGGAGTAATGATGAATCATAACTTATATGCACTAATACGATACGTGTTTCTCATTTTTATGTTAGTTGCAACTTGGGTGCAATCGGTGCAATTAAGTTCTGCCGATCCTGTAGCGGCATCTGAGCCAATAATATTTGATGCGCGCTGGAAAATAACCGAGCAGGCCGGACAAATGGGTGGGCGTTATAAAGTTGAAACCAATCAGCCTGCTTTGTTGTCTGGTTGTGAAATCGATTTTAATGACCCAGATTACGCGCCATTTTCAGTTGGTACGCTGAAGTGGATTTGGCTAACCAATTTTGAAAAAGTATCGCCAACAAGTAACGATGTATGGGGGTGTTTTGCCATTGTTGATGGTGTGCCAGGCGAGGTAAACGCCAAAATTTACCTTTATAAAGAAATTTGCAAAAATGTTGGCGATGTTGGGATCATAAATGATAACAGCAGCATAGGCAGCAAAAATACCGCAATTTTTAATGGTAAAAATTATTTTAATTGCCCTTTCCGTTTTGCGTCAAATTGGCAGTCGGCTACTGGGGTTATACCCCTCAACCCTTGGCTATTTCAAAACAATTTTTGGGTTAAGAGTGCGGTTGAGGCATTACAAACAACCTCAACGTCATCCTCAAACATATTGGCTCACACAAATGTGCAATTTGGTTTAAGCCAAGTAAACAACCCAAGCCAAATTCAATTAGGGACAACACTAACAGATCAGATAACTGGTGGAATTCGACAAGATTTACAGCAAATTACATCGGTAGGTAGCCCATTTAGCGCCAAATTTGAGCTAAAAACACCCCCGCAGGTAGGCCAAAGCAATTTGTTATTTAGCCTTAAATCACCTTTTGCTTTGCTTGCTAAATCTGCGACGAATACCAATTCGATTGTTTTGCAATTTAACACAAATGACACATTTTTGCAAATTGGCAAAGGCTTAGATGGGAAATTAAATCAGGTCATTATGGACCCATCATGTTGTATTTAATAAATTATAGATATTGAGCAACTTGATTCAGGGATATATTTATGTCAAATCATATGTCATATGCAAAAATAAATACATTCGGTGATATGCTCAAATTGCTGCGCCGGAGGGCGCGGCTCACACAAGCACAACTCGGCGCTATGATTGGCTACAGCAACACGTTAATTGCAAGGTTTGAATCAAATACGCGCCGCCCCGATATTGATCTGGTATGCCCGAAGTTAATTGAGGCGCTTGGCGTGGCCGATCAGCCAGTCATAAAGCAAAAATTTATTGAGTTAGCCATGCTTAACCGTTTACAGTTGTCTACTCAACAAAATTTATACCAAATGATGTCAATGCCAGGGCATCATACTCATCAACCCAATAAGTTGAATTACCCTTAACGCTCGAAAAAATCTTTGCAACGCACAATATGTGATTTGGTTTAAGGCTATTTAGAGAAATAAATTTTTATGTTTTCACTGTTACCTTCTGAATAATTGAGGGCGTTACCTTTTATAAAATTCCCCCTGTTTATTGAGAAGATGCTGACATGGTTTAAATCGCAAAAGCTGCTTCACAGCCTCAACCTGCGAGAATGTACAATTCAGCGATCAAGCAACTTAAACCATTAGCCCTACTATCTGATCCTTCGATCTTCGCACCTTATCACCGCGATCATCTCGTTGCCGCCTTGCATGAGCGAGGGTTATGTTATCTTGCGCCAACTCCCGAAGGTGATGAACCGACAATCTCGGATGATGATTTAATTTTGGGGCTTGCAGCCTCAGATGATGTTCGGGTGCGGTTTTCATTAGCTGGCTTATTTTTATTGCGCCCACAACTAGCCGAGCTTGCAGCTTCTATCGTTATTCAGACGCAAGACATTCCTGAAAATTTAAAAACTGAAATCATTAAGCAATATCTGGCAGCCATGTATTTACAGCGATTGTGGCGCACCCGTTTACGGTTGAAATTTGGCCCGCGTGGGCTTATCCCAGAACGTTTTACCAAAGAATTAGGCTTGCCAGCCGCAGATGAAATGTATGGCGAACATGGCCTATATGCACTTTGCAACCTTAGCCCCTATAATGATTGGTCATCTTACGAGCAAGTCATTGAGCTATTGCTTAATCAACCTTGTGTTCATATTGATGTGGCCGACTTGGTGCTCGACACCCAATATTTAAAACGCATGATAATAAATTAGACTTGGCTACAATAAGCATGCCTATTTGCAAATTTCTATATTCACATGCGCCCCCCTGTTGATCGTCTCCGTATTCACTATTTCTTGGTCAAGCTCGGTATTGAGTTTCGCCATCCTGTGCGTTTATATTTAGTCGGTGGTACCACTCTCGTCTACGAAGGGTTACGACATCAATCACTCGATATCGATATTCACTATGAAATTGCTGATGATCATGAATCTGCTTTTGCACAAGTGATTCGTCGGCTAAAAGACGACCTGCAAATTAATGTCGAAACAGCTTCACCCGGCGATTTTATTCCGTTGCCAGCCGGATGGAAAGAGCGGGCTAAATTTGTGGGGCGTTTTGGGCAAATTGAAGCTTTTCATTTTGATTTACTCAGCACCTCACTTAGTAAAATTGAGCGCGGGCGCGAGGGCGATTATCAAGATGTGTTGTCTCTCCTCAGTTCAGGCTTAATCAACCTTGCTGATTTACGAACGGCCTACAACGATATTATGCCGCGTATGGAACGCCAAAGCCTAAAACGCGACCCTGAACGTATGAAAAGTCATTTTGCGGCATTTGAACAAATGGCATTTAAACAGCAACCCTAAATTTTATTTTGTTATGTTAAATCATTTCTCACCCGGCAATTACCGATTTGTCCCCGGTCATGCCACATTTTCATCTGGAACCGTTGCCGATGACGGCTATCAAATTGTGCGGGCGACTTTTCGCCACATGTTGCCCATTGCCGATGGTTTTATTGTCATGCAACAACATTTGCAAAGCGTTGGCCGCAGCACCCAAGCTGTGTGTGGGCTTGAATTGCGCTCGCCCAAGCCATTTACCCCGCCCGACTTTGCCGTGTTTAACGCTGGTTATGTAAAACTACTCACGCAATATGGTTTGCATTTGGGTGATTTAGCCCCTGCCGCCCGCAGTAATTTAGCGCCAGTATTACCGGCCCATACCCCAAATGTGCCTAGCATGTATGGGTTTAGCTATACCCTGCCCGGCAAAACCACTTGCCCCAATTTCATTGTGGCTGGCGTGGGCGATTTGCGCAGTGGTGGCATTGGCCCAGAATTTTCGATTCGTTATGGTGAAACCACGCCCGATGCCATCCGCGAGAAATCATTATTTGTGATGAATGGTGTGGGTAAGATGATTACGGCAATGGGGGCATCGTGGGCCGATGTGACTGGCTGCAATTATTATGCCACCCATGCGATGGATGAAGCCCTGCACCGTGAATTGCTCGCGCCGATGGGCGCGGCGGGCGTGCTCGGCATGACATGGTTTTATGTCAACCCCCCTGTCACTATCATGGAACTCGAAATTGATGCTCGTAGTGTCAGCGCAGAAATCGTCATATAAATTACAAATTATGAATTATCAATTTCGCAAAAAACATTAGATCTTCTCATTATTGAGAAGATGCAAAAAATTCGTAATTCATAATTCGTGATTATTTAAAAGATGGCAAATTTCACATTACTTAAAGATCTCATTCAACCCGCCAAAACCAAAATCGTATTATTGGTTTTGGATGGCATTGGCGGGTTACCCAACGCCGCCGATCAGACTGAATTAGAGGCGGCCCATACACCTCATTTAGACCGCTTGGCCCGTGAAGGCTGTTTGGGCCAACATTACCCAATCGAAATGGGTATTACCAGCGGTAGCGGCCCCGGGCATTTGGGGCTATTTGGCTACGACCCCGTAAAATATGAAATTGGACGTGGCGTGCTTGAGGCCGTTGGCATTGGCTTACCCCTCACAGCCGACGATGTATTTGCGCGTGGCAATTTTTGCACCCTTGACGCGGCTGGCAATATTACCGATCGTCGGGCTGGGCGTATTCCCACCGAAACATGTGTAAAGCTGGTTAACAAAATCAAGGCCGCCAATATTAAAGTGGCCGATGATGTCGAAGTGACCATTGAGCCAGTGCTCGATTATCGCTTCGTGATTGGTATGCGTGGCAAGGGCTTGAGCAGTAATTTAAATGAAACTGACCCGCAGCGCACCGGTGTGCCGCCCATGCCGGTGGTGGCGGGTGACGCTACCAGCCAACGCACCGCCGATTTGTTTAATGCATGGATCAAAGCCGCCACCGAAGTCATTAAAGACGACGCGCCTGCCAATGGCCTCACCATGCGCGGGTTTTCGGGTGACCCCGCTTTTCCAAAATTTAAAGATGTGTATGGGCTGAAGGCCGGGGCCATTGCCATTTACCCGATGTATCGCGGGGTGGCTTCATTAGTGGGTATGGATGTGGTGCAACATCATGCACATAATGTTGCCGAAGAATTTGACGCGGCGGGTGAAGTATGGAAGAACTATGACTTTTTGTTTATTCACGTCAAATATACCGACTCACGCGGCGAAGATGGCAATTTTGATGCCAAAAAAGCCGTGATCGAAGAAGCCGATGCTGCATTACCCAGATTGCTCGATCTAAAACCCGATGTTTTGATCGTCACCGGCGACCACAGCACCCCCAGCCAACATAAAGCTCATTCATGGCACCCAGTGCCATTGCTGTTATGGGCGCCGGGCATGGCCCGCCGTGACCGCAGTACAGGCTTTGGTGAGCGCGAATGCGCTCGCGGTGGCCTCGGTACATTTCGCGCCGCCGATATTATGCAATTGGCCTTGGCTCATGCCGGGCGTTTAGCTAAGTTCGGAGCTTAATGAGATCGTGATTTCGGCGTTGAATGGTTAATTAGTTGAAGCGTTGATTGGTTGGTTAAAGACCCGTGACTTGTGAGTGTGAATCAGTCAATCAGTTAATCAGCCAATTAACCAATCAACGATTCAACTAATTATCCATTTCTGTTTTTATATTGCCCATCGTGGCTACGGTAAAATCATTCGCTGCAACACATCATAATGCCTGCATCTGAGTCTATCCTCCCTGCAAAATCAACCATCGCCAATGATTTGCCTATTACAACAATCAAGCCTTCATCGGGCTGGGCGGCGCTAAACCTGCGTGAAATTTGGGATTATCGCGATTTGCTTGTCACTTTAGCCACCCGTGACCTTAAAATTCGTTACAAACAAACAGTTTTAGGCGTATTGTGGGTTATTTTGCAGCAATTTGTGAGTGTGCTGATTTTTGCCGTTATTTTTGGTGTATTTGCCCAATTGCCTAGCGACGGCCTGCCTCACGCTGTATTTATCAACACTGGCTTTTTGTGTTGGAACCTGTTTAACGGCGTAACCAGTCGTGTTGCCAACAGTATGTTAGGCAATAGCAACTTAATCAGCAAAGTATATTTTCCGCGTTTGCTCATTCCATTAGCAGGGGTGATGTCGGTTTTGATCGATTTCGTCATCACAGCCGGGGTGACAGCGGTGTTTTTGGTTGCATTCAAAATTCCGCTTACGCTTAATATTTTGGCTTTGCCATTTTTTATGTTGCTCACCATCCTCATTGCTACGGGGATTGGGCTGGTGCTAGCAACCCTGAATGTGCAGTATCGAGATTTTGTGTATGCCATGCCGTTTATGCTGCAAGTCTTGTTTTATGCCAGTCCAATCATCTTTCCGTCTAGCATGGTCACCGACAAATTAAACACGCTTTTTGCCGAAAATGCCTTGGCAAGTTGGTTTGGCTTTCTATTTACACTTAACCCTGTCGTTGGGCTAGTCGAAGGTTTTCGCTGGAGTTTGCTTGGCAAAAGTTCACTCACCCCCGCAATGGTCATTTCTGACATTGTTTTTGCCATTGCCCTATTTACCCTCGGGGCCGCCGTCTTTAGGCGTTTTGAACGACGATTTGTTGATGTAATTTAAAGAGTGGCAAGTGGCAAGTGGCAAGTAAAGCCTTTTTACTTGCCACTTGCCACTTGCCACTTGCCACTTTTTATGTTTTCCATACGCGCACACAACCTTAGCAAGGCCTATCGTATTTACCATACGGCGACGGGCGACCGGCAATTACACACCTATCGCACCCTGCGCGAAGATATTATGTGGATTGCCAAAACCGCCGTCACCCGCCCCAGCGATTTTTTTCAAAAACGCACTTCAGAGATGTTTTATGCCTTGCGTGATGTCTCATTTGAAATTGGTCAAGGTGAAGTGGTTGGCATTATTGGTCGCAACGGTGCGGGCAAATCAACCTTGCTCAAAGTGCTATCACGCATCACCGAGCCAAGCGGCGGCAGTGCCGAAATTCGTGGGCGCGTGGGGTCATTGCTCGAAGTTGGCACTGGTTTTAGTGGCGAATTGACAGGCCGTGAAAATATTTATATGAATGGCTCGATTTTAGGTATGCGACGCAAAGAAATTCAACGCCATTTTGATGAAATTGTGGCATTTTCTGAGGTCGAGCAATTTATCGACACCCCAGTCAAACGCTACTCAAGCGGCATGTATATGCGTTTGGCCTTTGCCGTAGCAGCCCATCTTGAGCCAGAAATTTTGATTGTTGATGAAGTGCTCGCCGTCGGCGACCTCGCATTTCAAAAAAAATGCTTGGGCAAAATGGATGATGTGTCAAAACAAGGCCGCACGGTGTTGTTTGTCAGCCACAACATGCAAACCATTCGCGCCCTTTGCCCACGTTGCATTTTAATGAAACAAGGCAAAGTGGTGTTAGACGGCGATACCAATACCGTGATCGACATCTACAACCGCGAAGTGTCACAATCGGATGTCGATGCCCGCACCGCCATTACTGATAGCCGTTTGCGGCGCGGGTCTGGCGAGGTGCGCTTTAGCGGCATTCATGTCAAAGATGTGGCAGGCAACAAACCCACTTTTTTTGAAATGGGTAGCACCTTGCGTTTTGAATTGTCTTATGAGGTGTTTGCACCGGTGCAAGGCATGTCTGCCACCATTGTGCTTAAATCGGGGCGCTCCGGCGAAATGGTGACTTCGGTCAAACATGTGGTCACTGAAAGACGCTTGGCGGCAGGTGAAACCGGCACGTTTGTCATCGAACTCCCCAAGGCCAATTTGCGCCCGGGTGAATATCCGCTGTACTTTTGGCTGGGTAAATCGACTAATCATCCATATGATGTGGTTGATGGGTTAACAGCCCCACTCATGATCCAAACCGAGAAATCGGCGGATGAGTTGTCGTTTGACCCCAGCAAACCCTTTGGCATTTTTGATATTGAATCATATTTAAAAAATGAAGAGTGAAGGATAAAGGATGAATTAGAGGTTACTCTGAATTTTATCCTTCATCCTTCATCTTTCATCCTTCTCTTTAACATGGATTGGAAAAACAGCACCATACTCGTCACCGGTGGCACCGGCTCTTTCGGTAAAAAATTCACCAAAATCATGCTCGAACAATATCAGCCGAAAAAGCTGATTATTTTTAGCCGCGATGAACTAAAACAACATGAAATGCGGGTGGCGGGTTACGACGCGCCCAATTTGCGCTATTTTATTGGCGATGTGCGTGATGCCGACCGGCTACGCCGCGCCATGAAGGGGGTTGATTTGGTGGTACACGCCGCCGCGCTTAAACAAGTGCCGGCCTGCGAATATAACCCGATGGAAGCCATCATGACCAATGTCAACGGGGCCAAAAATGTCATCGATGCCGCTATTGACACCGGTGTCAAGCGCGTGGTCGCGCTCAGCACCGATAAAGCTGTCAACCCCGTTAATTTATATGGCGCAACCAAGCTGTGTGCCGAAAAATTGTTTGTGCAAAGCAACGCTTATGGCGGGGCCGATGGCACACGTTTTGCTTGTGTGCGTTATGGCAATGTGGTTGGCAGCCGTGGCAGCGTCATACCGGTCTTTCTCGATCAGCGTAAAAACGGCAAAATCACCATCACCGACCCGCGTATGACCCGTTTTTGGATCACGCTTGAGCAGGGTGTGCGTTTGGTCATTCGGGCCGCAGAAACCATGTTGGGTGGCGAGGTCTACATCCCCAAAATACCGAGCATGAATATTATGGATTTGGCCAAAGCCATTGCCCCAGAATGTGAAATTGCTTATACCGGTATTCGTTCGGGCGAAAAACTACACGAGCAATTGATCTCTGAAGATGAAGCCCGCCAAACGGTTGAATTGCCCGATGTCTACATCGTCGAGCCAGCTCATCCTTGGTGGTCGGGGCGCGACCATACTGAGGGCAAGCGTCTGCCTGATCAATTTCGCTATTCGAGCGAGACCAACCCTGAATGGTTGAGTATTGAGCAATTGCAAGTGA
>CAZLOF010000006.1:15036-26220 GCA_964560745.1 uncultured Thermoflexus sp. | reverse complement strand
CGGTTAGGGTGCTGCCATCGGGAAAAACGAGGGTCGGCACACTCTCATTCCCGCCATTAATGCCGCGCACTTGGGCAGCGGCAGCAAGGTCGTGATGGATATCAATATATTGAAACGGGACCTTGGCCTGCGTCAACAACCCCTTTACTGGCCCAACGCCCGGGCAGGTAGCATGACCATATACGATGATATTGTTTGACATATTGCCTTTATTATCGTCATTATCATCGGGCGACCATCACACAACTGCTGCTTCGATTACCTCAAAACATTGGAGGGTGCTGTCAATTCGCGCCATACAGCCCAACGGCAGAGTGAATTGGGGGGCCGTGTGCCCAAAATCCATGTCGGTAATGATCGGAAAGGCATAATCTTGGGTGCGCTCTAAAATGCGTTCACGCAAAGCCTGCTTTTCTGCCGCCGAATATAACATTGGTCGTCCGACGATCATGCCGCTTATTTGCTCAAACACCCCCATATTTTGATAATCCATCAAAATGCCATCGATCGTAGCCGGTGAAGGTTTTTCTTCTGAGGTCTCGAAGAAAAAAATCGACTTGTGCCAATCAGGCCAATATGGCGTACCGCGCAAATGCTGTAACGACTCGATGCAACCGCCAATCAGCCGCCCCTCGGCTTGCCCCGGCTTTAGCCATGTCCAACCCTCCGAGGGTTGCCGGTGGCGTGGGCGTTCACGGTCCTGCTGGGTGCGCCAATCCAAAAATTCTTCGCTCCAATCGAGCGCTGGCACAATGGGGCCAATCGGTGCATTTTGGGTCACTGCTCGCAAAAAATGGGCTTCGGTATACTCAAACATACGCGGGTATTCGGCAAAATCGGTGATCAAGGCCGGGCCGTTGAAGGTGTTGAGCCGCGTTTTTTGCCATAATGCCACATTCAGCACCGTGATATCAGAATACCCCATAAATACTTTGGGGTTGCGGGCGATAAGGTCATAATCGAGCAAAGGCAACAGGTGGCAAGCGTGGTCGCCGCCAATCGCGGCAATAATGCCTTTGATGCTGGGATCGGCAAACATTGTGTGCAGGTCTTGGGCGCGGTTGGCGGCAGTGTCAGACACAAACCCCATTTGATTGTCGGCGTGTGGGGCTAACACCACCTTAAAGCCGAGACGATTGAGGGCTTCGATGCCTTGTGCGACGCGATGTGGAAATGCGCCAGCGCCGCCCCATGCTGGGCTGACGATACCAATCGTATCACCCGGGGTTAATTTGGGGGCTTTGGTCATCATTTAAATTATTGTTTTTGCGCCAACAATGAATAACTAAGCGGCGGTTTTTTCTCAAGTTGCTCAAACGCCGCAAACACCATCGATAAATCATGTGCATATTCTTCAAAATGGGTCAAGTTGAGCTTGTGCTTTAAACAACCGCCGATCACATCCGATAATTTGTGAGGGAACCAATAGGCGGTGGTGCTGACGCGCTGAGTTGGCTCATAATAATCTGGCGAATTTTCATCCGCAAATGGCTCGACCCGAAAATAAGATGAATCGACCACCAACCCCTTGCTGGCATCAAACATGTTCAAAATGGGGTGCATTTCATAAATGAACAATTGCCCATTGGGTTTGAGCAAACGCGCAATGAGACCAAAGAACACATCTAAATTGGGCAACCAACCCATTGCCCCAATCGTAATATACACAAGGTCAAATTGCCCATCAAACTCAGCTCCAATATCATACACATTGCTGCGCACAAAATCCACCTCAACCCCAGCGTGTTGGGCCAATTGCTGCCCCTGCACAATAAAATTGTCGCTGATGTCAACACCAACGCAGCGCTTCGCGCCGGCTTTTTTGATGGCGATCAATTCTCGCCCATTATTGCAACACAGTTGAATGACAGCTTTATCGACCAGCCCAATTTGCGCAAAAATATGCCGTTCAACCGCGTCAAATGTGCTGTAATCGGGTGCTTTGATGCGCTCCCACAACGTCGATACATAGCCTTGGGCATGAATCGCTGCCGTCTCATTCCACATTTTGCGGTTAGCCTGAATAAAATCATTCGTTTGCATTTTGTTTGTTTTATGCGTTTGCGTTTTAATAATATGGGGTAACCCCCCAAAAAATAAAGCCGAACTCACCCTATGGTGAGTTCGGCAAAGCCTTTCATCAATTTAGAACCTGCTCTAAAATGCCTTTTGCAATCGCTATTCGCTGCTAAATTTAATTTCTGGCATAGGCAAATGCTCTGTGCCTAATTTGCGGCGCAACATCAAAATTAAGCCCCCGGCATCAATAATATCTTTGACTGAGCCAGACAATGAGGGAAATGAGAAACTGCGCTCACCTACATAAATGAGATTATGCTCAAGGTCAACTGAAACAGTATCGCCATGCGTAATTGCATCGACCGCCGCTGGGCAGACCAAAGGCAAAACGCCATTGTTAACACAATTGCGAAAATAAATGCGGGCGAATGACTTGGCAATAATGACAGTCACCCCACTCAATTTAACACACACCGCTGCTTGCTCGCGTGACGAGCCACAACCAAAATTGCAACCAGCAACAACAATATCACCCGGCTTCACCTGCTTAGCAAAATCAGGGTCTAAGTCTTCAAGGGCATGTTTTGCAAATTCACTGGGCGGTAAATTATAGGTATATTTGCCAGGAAACAGTACGTCGGTGTTTACGTCGTCGCCATATTTCCAACATTTTCCGGTATACATCATAGCAATTACGAATTACGAATTAAGAATTACGAATTTATAATACTAATTCGTAATTGATTTTAGGGCTTTGGGGCCGTTGGCAATGCTTTAAGATCGCCGCCAGCAGGTTGCTGAGACTTGGCTGGGGCTTGCGTTGGTGGGGGAGCTGGGATTGCGGTGGGGGGCGGCGGTGCAGCCGCTAATTGCAGCTTCTCGGCGGCGGCGTTGGCTTTTACGTATTCACCCAATACCCAACCCACACCATTGCCAAAAGAAATTTGCCACCATTTGCCATCGGCGCTTTTGCCACGGGCAGTGGCTTTTTCGCCCTCATTTAATTTACCTACGGCATCATAATTAATGCCGGGGCCTTTACGCACATTCACAAACTCATTCGTCACCGTTATGCTAGGCGCTTCGGCGGCGGCCTCAGCAGCTACGGGTGTGTTTTGCGCAACCGCAGGGGCGGCAGTTGTTGTGGCGGTTGGTGCAGCGGCAGATGACCCACCTGCGGCAACACTCGTTGCGGCAATCGGGGCCGATGTTGGGACGATTGGCGCTGCCGTTGCTGGATCGGCTGTCAGAATAATGATTTCTGATTGTTGCAAAATCTTGTCATCAGGCGAGAATGCCTTTAATTGAACCCCATGCGTACCAGCTTGTTTTGGTGTCCATGGCACAGTGACCGGAAAGGTCGAAACCCCTTTGGCTTTGTCGGGCGCGGTCAATGAAGCATATAACTCATTATTTACCAGCACATCTACTCGCGCAATGGCATCACCCATCACCATCCCCTGAATAGCGACGCTTTGTCCGACTTTAACAGTTGACTTCGATGCGGGTGCAGTGACCTTGATTTCGGTAGGGCGGCTCGCACCGGCGCATGCTGAAACAAACATTACGACACAACTGAGCCAAACAACTATTCTTTTCATCAATTTACCTCGTGCTTATAAACCTAAATATGCAAAAATAGGCTTCACAAAGTTTATCACTTTTTATGCTAGGCGTTATGCAAACCTGCGTTATACCCGTTTATCTACGGCTACCACCGCTTCGGCCAATGCTTGCACACCAAGGGCTAAATCTTCAGGCGAGGTGTATTCTTCAGGGGCATGGCTGCGCCCATCCACACTTGGCACAAAAATCATGATCGCCGGGGCCACCAAAGCGAGATAGTTACTATCGTGGCCTGCGCCACTGGGGGTGGCAATGGCTTGTGAGTCGTGGCTACGACATACCTCCATTACCGTTTCATGCATCCAAGCAGGCGGCACAACCGAATCCATGCGTGTCGCATTTGCAATTTTCAGACCAACTTGCCGTTCTGCACAAGCTGCATTTACTGTATCTAAAACCACTTGCCACATCGTATCTACTTCTTGCATGTCTAGGCTGCGCACTTCGGGGTAAATCGTTACTTTACCTGCAATCACATTCGCTTGATTCGGCACAATATCAATTTTGCCAATGGTGCCAACGGCCCCATTACCCTTTTCGGCCATTTTTCGGGCTATATCTTCAATTGCACAAATAAGGCGCCCCACAACGGCCAATGCATCTTGGCGTAAATTCATTGGGGTTCCGCCGGCGTGGTTAGCCTTGCCGGTCAATTCGAAAATGGCGCGCCGAATGCCGACAATGCCACTAACTGCTGCTAATCTTACCTTACGAGCCTCTAACACTGGGCCTTGTTCAATATGCAATTCAAGCGATGCGGCAATATCGCCCGTCTTTACCAAAGGTTTACCCAATTGATCAGGTTGACCGCCCATGTCGCTAATGGCTTGGCGCAATGTAATCCCACGTACGCTACGATCAAGCCATTCTGGCTTAAAATCGCTGGTACACATGGCGAGGCTGCCCATACAGGCAATTGCATAGTCGGTTGCCTCTTCAGATAAATAATCACTCACCACGAGTGGGTGATTAAGCACAACGCCAGCTTCACGCAAAGCGCGGGCAGCTTCGAGGCCGCCTAATACACCCAACATACCATCAAAACGACCTGCGGCCATCACAGTATCAGTATGTGAACCAACATGAATTGGTTTAAGCGTTGAAATATCGTCTTGGCCGGTCAGGTTAAGTGTGCCAAATAAGTTGCCAACTGCGTCTAAATGCGTCGTCATGCCCTCGGCTTCCATCTTCGCACGTAGCCATTGTCGGCCACGTTGATAAGCTTCAGATGGAAATCGGCGTGTCCAGCCCGCGGTGTTGGGTTCTGTAATTTGCGCTAACGCCATCAAATCATCCATCAAACGTTGTTGATTAATTTTTACGTGATGCATTGTGATAAAAATATTAAAATATTCAGAACTGGTCATACCGGTATGACCAGTTCTGAATTATTATACTATAATGAATATAAGTTTAGGTCTTAAGAAGAGAAAATAGATGCTGTATGCTAGCATTTTTAGTGTGAGCGTATATTCACAGGTGTAATGCTTAAGGTTGCCAGATGCTTAGTTTTTACATATAGAAACTTTAGGCTGATGCAGTTTAAGAATTTAAACCTATAATTAGGTATCCTGAAAAGTATCTATTTGTTTTATTTTTTATCGCATTTCTATGTCGCAAGTTCGCCGCATTGTTAATACCTCATTTGAAACATTACTTCCTGTGGTCGGGGTCATTGTCGCACTCATTATTGGTGCGTTTATGCTGCTTGCGCTTGGGGCTAACCCAATCACTGCATACAGCGCATTGATCGAAGGGGCATTTGGCTCGCAATATAGCTTTATGCAAACCTTGGTGAAAGCCACGCCCTTATTATTGGTTGGCTTAGGGGTTTGTATCGCGTTTCGCGGCGGTGTTATTAACATCGGTGGCGAGGGGCAAATTATTGTCGGGGGGCTAGGTGCTACGGCTATTGCTTTAGCATTGCCTAATTTGCCGGGGGTGTTGCTATTACCTTTAGCCCTCATCGCCGGTATCATCAGCGGGGCCATCTGGGGCGGCATTCCGGGGGTGCTCAAGGCCCGCTTAGGGGTCAACGAAATCCTCACCACCATTATGATGAACGCCATCGCACAACAACTCTCCAACTTTTTACTGCGCGGCCCCATGATCGACCCCAAAGAGGTGCTGGCCAAAACATATTTGCCACAATCAGCGCAAGTGCCCGATCAAGCCTGGTTAATGCGGTTGTTGCCGCCAACCTTGTTGCATCTCGGCACCATTTTGGCTGTGCTGCTTGCGATTGGGGTCTATGTGTTTTTATGGCGCACCATCATTGGTTACCGCATCCGAGCAGTGGGTTTAAACCCTTCAGCAGCCAAATACGCTGGTATTAATGTGCCAACCTATCAAGCACTGGCGCTCATTTTGGGTGGCGCGTTTGCAGGGTTGGCTGGTGCAGTCGAGGTCTTAGGGGTTAGCCATCGCATGTTAGATGGGGTTTCGGGCGGTTATGGCTTTAGTGGCATCGTCACGGCTTTGTTTGGCAAACTACACCCGTTGGGTTCAATTCCAGCTTCGGTCTTGTTTGGTTCATTGTTAGTCGGGGCCGATAAAATGCAACGTGCTGTGCAAGTACCAGCCTCCTTGATTCAGGTTTTATTGGGTTTAGTGGTAATTTTTGTTGTCAGCAGTGATATTTGGGTGCGCCGTCGCGCTAGCAAACGCCAAACTAGAAATTAATGGTTAATGGTTAATGATCAATGGTTAATCATTAACCATTAACCATTGACCATTGATCATTAACCATTAACCATTGATCATTAATTAATTATGTCTGAATTATTTTCACTCACAGTTCTTACTGGCATTGCCTATTCAGGTATTCGCTTAGCCACGCCATATTTGTTTGCCGCGTTAGGCGAAATGTTTGCGCAACGCTCAGGGGTGGTTAACTTAGGGGTCGAAGGCATTATGCTAATGGGGGCGTTTACAGCTTTTGCAATGGCAACTTGGACCGGCAGTTTGTGGTTTGCATTATTTTGCGCTGCATTTGTTGGGCTATTAATGGGGTTAGCCATGTCATTTATCAGCGTCAATATGCAAGCCGAGCAAGGCATTAGCGGCATCGGCATGCACTTATTTGGCTTGGGCTTATCCTCATTATTATTTACCAAATTTTTAGGCAGCACCAAAGCCATTACAGGGTTTCAGCCTATCAAAATCCCTTTACTTGGTGATATTCCCGTGATTGGCGAAATATTTTTTAACCACAATATTTTAGTCTATTTAGCATTTTTGATTGTGCCAGTTGCAGTTTGGGTGCTAAATAAAACAACTTTAGGTCTAAAGATTCGCGCCGTAGGGGTTAAACCTGAGGCTGCCGATTCTTTGGGCGTAAGCGTCAGCAAAATTCGTTATTTATGCGTTTCATTTGGTGGGGTGATGGCCGGTATCGCCGGTGCATCACTAACATTAGCCCTCATCAATTTGTTTCAAGAAAACATGACCAGTGGTATTGGTTTCATTGCCGTCGCCTTGGTTTATTTTGGAGGGTGGACCCCGGTTGGGGTTACATTAGGCGCTTTATTATTTAGCTTGGTCAATGCATTGCAATTGTGGGTTCAAGTGCTCGACAAAGATAAAGTAATCCCTTCAGATTTTGCTTTAATGATGCCTTATATCTTAACAATTGCTGTGCTTGCTTTTGGTAAACGAACCAATCAACCGGCTGCGCTTACTAAGCCTTTTGAACGCGGTTCACACTAATGGAATTTGTAACAATAGATTTATACTGTGCGCGACCACTTATCAATATTGCCATTGCCTTTACGATCACTGTGAATCATAAACACAAAATCAATGATCATAAAATCAATACGTAATCTTGTTAAGATCACGAACCTCAAATAAGGAGAAAACAAAATGTCAAGAATCAATCGCCGTAAATTTTTAACTATTGCCGGAACCCTTTCGGCAGGAGCCGCGCTTACTGCGTGTGCAACCCCCGCGCCAACTGCCGCCCCAGCTGCCCCGGGTGCAGCCGCCAAGCCGGCAGCCAAGCAATTTAAAATTGCGATGGTATGCCCCAGCTTAGTAAATGATGCTGCCTTTAGTCAATCGATGTATGACGCGATTATGAGTGTGCAAAAAGAGATGGGTGGCGAAAGCGCGTTAATGCTTAAATATTCTGATAACGTATTTCAAGTGCCAAACGCAGCAGCGGCCATTCGCGACTATGCCGGACAAGGCTTCGATCTGGTGATCGCACATGGAACCCAATATGGCAACTCATTGCAAGAAATCGCCAAAGATTTCCCCAATGTGGCTTTTGCATGGGGCACCGCCACCGACAACTTTGAGTCGAAAGGGTTGAAGAACGTATTTGCTTATAACCCCAAAGCCGAAGAAGGGGGATATGTATTAGGCGTGTTGGCGGCTAAGATGACCAAATCGAACGTGGTTGGCGTATGCGGCCCAGTTGAGGCTGGCGATGCCAAGACCTTCGTCGATGGGTTCAAGAAAGGCGTAACCGATACCAATAAGGCCGCCAAAGTCAATGTGACCTATACTGGCAACTTCTCAGATGTGTCATTAATGGCCGCCGCCGCCGAAACCCACACCAAGGCTGGCGCCGACATTTTGACAGGTTCGTCACAATCAGTAGTTGGCGCTATTGGTATTGCTAAAGACAAAAAGATTGTTTGGTTTGGCACCCAATCTAACCAAGCGAATTTGGCCCCAGAGACAGTAGGCGCAAGCCAAGTTTATGACTGGTCTGGTATTGTCAAAGAAATGATTAACATGATCAATAGCGGTAAAAAAGGCACAGTGTCTTTTGAAACCACCCTCAAAAATGGCGGGTTAAAGATCGCCTATAACGACAAAGTCGCTATTTCTGCTGATGCAAAGGCCGCCGCCGCTGCTGCTGCCAAAGATATTGCCGATGGCAAATTGAAGGCGTTACCGTAAGTAGCTTGTAAGTCATGAGCTTTGAGCCGTGAAAAATAAATTCAAAGCTCAAAGCTCATGACTCATGGCTCATAGCTCTAAACTCACAACGCATGTCAATCCTTCTTCCTACCGGTCAGCCACGCATCGAATCGATGCGTATGATCAATATTACCAAGCGGTTTCCGGGTGTCCTTGCCAACGACAAGGTGAATTTTGATGTAAAAGCTGGCGAAATTCATGCGTTGTTGGGCGAAAATGGCGCAGGCAAAAGTACTCTCATGCGCCAACTTGGTGGCCTTTATCGCCCTGATGGTGGTGAGATTCACCTTGACGGTAAACCTGTGCAGTTTAAGTCTCCGGCTGATTCAATTCAGCGTGGTATCGGCATGATCCACCAACATTTTATGTTGGTGCCAACCCTTACCGTAGCTGAAAATGTAGCGCTTGGTTTGCCTTCGTCACGTGGTTTACAATTAGATTTAGACAAAGTTTCGCAAAAAATTGAAAAATTGGCCCAGCGCTATGGGTTAAAAATACACCCCGAAGCTTACGTTTGGCAATTATCGGTAGGCGAGCAACAACGGGTCGAGATTATGAAGGCCTTGTATCGTGGCGCGGCGCTCTTAGCGCTCGATGAGCCAACGGCGGTGCTTACGCCACAAGAGGTAGACGACCTATTTAAGGTGTTGCGTGGTATGGCCGCCGACGGCCATGCCCTCATTTTTATTTCGCATAAATTACACGAAATTATCGACATTAGCCATCGTGTCACAGTAATGCGTGACAGCAAAGTAGTAGCCACCCACCCGACCGCTGGCTCAACCAAAACCCAGCTTGCGCGTGAAATGGTAGGCCGCGAGGTTATTTTGCAATATGACAAAACGCCTTACAACCCCGGCGCAGCGATGTTAAAAATCGAAGATTTAGTGGTGATGGGTGATCGCGGGCAAAAAGCGGTACATGATGTTTCATTGATTGTGCGCGAAGGCGAAATTTTTGGTGTTGCGGGGGTGTCAGGTAATGGGCAACGCGAATTAGCCGAAGCCCTAACTGGCTTGCGCCCTGTGCAAACAGGCCGCATTATGGTGGCAGGGCAAGAGTTAACCCATGCCAAACCCGCCCAACGTATCGCTGCTGGTCAATCTGCTATTCCCGAAGAACGAATGCGTGAAGGGGTAGTAAAAGAATTTTCTGTATCAGAAAATCTTATTTTGCAAGACCATGGGCATGAGCCTTATTCGCGAAATATTTTCCTGAATTTTGATGCAATTGCCAAAGAATCCAAACGGCTTATCGATGAATTTCGCGTCAAGACCCCTTCGGCCGAAACCCCCATTAAAAATTTGTCGGGTGGCAATATTCAAAAAGTAATTATGGCACGCGAAATTAACCGTAAGCCGCGTGTGCTCATTTGTGCCCAGCCGACTCGTGGTGTCGATATTGGGGCCAGCGAATATATTCACCAGCGATTGCTCGAACAACGTAGCGCCGGAACCGCCACCTTGCTCATTTCTGAAGACTTAGACGAATTATTGGCGTTATCAGACCGAATTGCTGTGATGTTTGACGGCAAAATTATGTCGATTTTAGATCGTGATAAGGCTACTGTTGAACGTTTGGGGCTATTGATGGCAGGCGTAAAAGCATAAGCGCCCACAAATACGGCGATAATTGCCCGCCATGAGTCATACTCTTTGTGTTATTCCCGGCGATGGCGTAGGCCGTGAGGTCATTCCCTGTGCTGTTGAAGTATTATCCAAAGTTATTCCAGACCTAGCCCTGACCGAAGCCGAGGCTGGGTGGGATTGTTTTAATCGTGTTGGCGATGCTTTGCCCGATGCCACAAAAAACAAAATTGCCGAGGCTGGGGCCGTGTTATTTGGCGCAGTCTCTTCACCCTCAAAAAAAGTAGCGGGTTATCGCAGTCCAATCGTGCATATGCGTCAATTATTTGACCTATATGCTAATTTGCGCCCAACCAAACGGATGGCGGCAAGCAAAAAAGACCAAACAGGGGCCAATGCCCAATCGTTGCCCGATATTCAAGCCCCGCTTGCCAATTTACAATCAGTATTGTCAAATTTACAAACCCTTATGTCGTCGATGCAGTCAGGTGGGGCCGTGCCAACCCAACCTGCGCCTGCGCCAATTGCGCCCCCAGCCCCTGCCCAACGTTTGCTCGATTTGCTGATTGTGCGCGAAAATACCCAAGGTTTGTATATTGGGCGCGAATATATGCGTGGCGATATTGAAACGGGCGAGGCTGTGGCCGAACGTGTTATTACCAAAGCTGCCTCAGTGCGCATTGGGCGGGTAGCGTTTGAAATGGCAAGTGCCCGCCGCAAGCAATTAACCATCGTGCATAAGGCCAATATTTTGGGGCTAACCGATGGCCTATTTCGCGACAGTGTGCGCTCATTAAGTGCCGAATTCCCCGATGTAAAAATCAACGAACTATTGGTTGATACCGCCGCGATGTTATTGGCTTCGCGCCCACATCAATTTGATGTCATTGTTACCACCAACTTATTTGGCGATATTTTGTCCGATGTCGCCTCGGTATGGGGCGGTGGCATGGGGGTCGCACCAGCACTCAATATCGGCACAAAGGTTGCCATTGCTGAGCCTGTTCACGGCAGCGCCCCA
>CAZLOF010000006.1:0-15026 GCA_964560745.1 uncultured Thermoflexus sp. | reverse complement strand
CAGATATTGTTGGCAAAGGCGTGGCTAACCCCGCAGGGGCCATTCTCAGTGCAGCATTATTATGTCAATATTATTGGCATTTGCCCGCCGCCGCCGAGCGTATTGAACAAGCGGTTTATAGCACGTTGAGCCAAGGCATTTGCACCCCAGACCTTGGTGGCAGTGCCAGCACCAGCGATGTATTAGCCGCCGTGTTAGCGGCTTTGTAACAAAACAACGTTTTTTGTAGCTATAGCGTATCTTTTCAATAAACAATGGAAATTAAAGAAAATTTTTATCGAAAGCATTATCACTTCATGTTTGGATGAGGGCTTTGCCTTCATCCAAACATGAAGTGATAATGCTTTCGATATGACATCTTTTAGGGATACCGCCAATTATTAAGAAGATACGTCATAGCTGCTACAATCTCCCAATTACACTAAATCAGATATTCTCATGAGCACACCAGTAACAACCCCAACCACTCAATTTAAAACCGTTAGCAACGAGCTACAAGGTCCAGCCCGTGCCCCGCATCGCGCTTTTATGCGTGCAATGGGTTTGGGCGATAAAGAATTGGCCCAACCCCTCGTTGGCGTAGCCCACACTTGGAACGAAGTAACCCCATGTAATATGGTGCTGCAAGATTTGGCGCAACACGCCAAACGTGCTATTAAAGACAATGGCGGAACTCCACGCGAATTTGTCGCTATTTCAGTGAGTGATGGCATCGGCATGGGGCATCAGGGTATGAAAGCCTCATTGATTAGCCGCGAAGTGATTGCTGATTCGTTTGAATTGGTGATGCGTGCGCATTGTTATGATGCTATTGTCGGTTTGGCCGGTTGTGATAAGAGCTTGCCCGGCACACTCATGGCGATGGCGCGTCTCAATTTGCCGAGCATCTTCGTCTACGGTGGCACCATTAAACCCGGTCGCTATCGCGGCAAAGATGTCACCATTCAAACCGTTTACGAAGCGGTGGGCAAGCACGAAGCTGGCACCATGAGTGACGACGACCTATATGAGCTTGAATGCGTGGCGTGTCCAGGCATCGGCTCGTGCGGTGGCTTATTTACCGCCAACACAATGGCCTCGGTCAGCGAAGCGTTGGGCATGGCCTTGCCGGGCAGCGCCTCGCCACCAGCGGTCGAAGCAGATCGTTTTGAAATGGGTTATAAAACCGGCGTGGCGATGATGAATTTGATCGCACGTGGCATTAAGGCCCGCGACATCATCACCAAAGAGGCGCTCGAAAATGCCCTAACCGTCGTTTGTGCAATGGGCGGCAGCACCAATATTGCCCTGCACTTACCCGCCATTGCGCACGAGGCCAATATCGAATTTACCTTCGATGATATTGTACGAATCAACTCGCGCACCCCACACATCGCCGATATGACCCCCGGTGGTAAATATGTGATGGAAGATTTGCACAAAGTCGGCGGTGTGCCAGTGGTGATGAAGACTTTGTTAGACGCAGGTTTACTACATGGCGATGTATTAACCGTGACCGGCAAAACCATGCGCGAGAACCTCGCCAACGAAAAGAACGCCGAACAACTCAGCGGCCAAGATGTGGTGCGCCCCATTAGCAATGCCATTCGCAGCACTGGCGGCATGGTTATTTTGCGTGGCAACCTTGCCCCCGAAGGTGGTGTGGTGAAAGTAGCAGGCGTAGAAAAATTGTTGCACGTTGGCCCAGCCAAGGTGTTTAACTGTGAAGAAGATGCCGCAGCCGCTGTGGCACGGCGCGAAATTGTAAAAGGCGATGTGGTGGTCATTCGTTATGAAGGTCCCAAGGGCGGCCCGGGTATGCGTGAAATGCTCAGCACCACTGCCGCCATCATGGGCCAAGGCTTGGGTTACGATGTCGCCCTCATCACCGACGGGCGCTTCTCTGGCGCAACCCGCGGCTTGATGGTCGGGCACGTTGGCCCCGAAGCTGCGGTCGGTGGCCCCATTGCGGCCTTGCGTGATGGCGATATCATCACCATCGATGGTCGTGATTCGCGCGAAGGTGAGCTTTCGGTCAATTTGACCGACGACGAAATTAAGGCGCGTTTGGCCGAGGTAAAACACCCTGCGCCGATGTATACGACTGGCGCATTGGCAAAATATGCCAAATTAGTCGGGCCAGCTATTTATGGTGCGGTTACATCTTAATTGATCTACTGAGCACATCTTTAAAACGAAATTTTTGCCGATTTCAGTATCGCTTTAAAAGATATTGAAATCGGTATTTTATTGCATTTTAAATATTTACAGACAATAAACCCGAAATAATGGCTCAATTAACTTCTCAAACGCCAAAAGCGGTCTCGCTGCGCCGCACTTGGTTTGACAATAGTTTGTTGCTCATCGGCGTGGTCACACCCATGATCGGCACACTCGTGGCGATGGTATTGCTGTGGCAACATTATGTGTTTGCCACCGATTTAATATTGTTATTGGCGTTTTACCTCATCGGCGGTTTAGGGGTGACGGTGGGCTATCATCGCATGTTGACCCATCGTGCTTTCGAGACTTATGCTTGGCTCAAGGCAACACTCATCATTTTTGCCTGTCAATCGCTCGAAAGCAACCCAATTAGCTGGGTAGCAACCCATATTCACCATCATGCCGCCTCTGACGAAGCCGATGATCCACATAGCCCATTGCGCAGTTTCTTTCATGCCCATGTTGGCTGGCTTTTTCGTTATGCCCCCGATATTAAAAAATATGCGGGTTGGTTGCTAAAAGACGCAACTGTGATCTGGACAGACAAGCTATGGTTCGTTTGGTATGTGTTAGGTTTGGTTATATGTTACCTGATTGGCGGCTGGACCGGTGTGATTTGGGGGGGCCTTGTGCGCACCTTTATCTTGCATCACGTCACGTGGAGCATTAATTCGATTTGCCATGTATTTGGCGAGCGCCCCTATAAAACAGGTGACGAAAGCCGCAATAACTGGGTGATGGGTGTTTTTGGCCTAGGCGAAGGTTGGCACAATAATCATCATGCCTTCCCTCGCGCTGCCGAGCATGGCCTAGAATGGTGGCAGATTGATCTCTCGGCCTATGTCATTCGTTTGCTCGAAAAAACAAAATTAGTCTGGAATGTGGTGCGCGTAACCCCAGAGCAAAAAGCAAAACTAAGGATTAATGATTAATGGTTAATGGTTAATGGTTAATGATTAATGGTTATCAACTGGAAATCATTGATCATTAACCATTAACCATTAACCATTAACCATTAACCATTATGTTACGCCCATGCCACGGCGCGGCAGAAGGCGGCTTCGCCGCCTTTAAATTTCCAAGGGAACACGCCGAGCGTGATGCGCTTGTTGTGCAATTCTTTTAGCCCAATGTCACCGCCGAGGTTTTCGACATGCATACAATCATGCGGGAATAATGCGTTGTGGGTGAGTTGATAGGCTTCGGGCGGGAATAACGTATCCATATTCTCAGCCCCAAATTTGCCTTCACAAATGCGGCGCACTTTTTGCCAATGTTCGAGGCCACCTTTGCCCAAAAAGCGCCCAATCGGCAGGTTCATCGGATGGTCAGTGCTGATCATATCGACACCCCAAATATGAATTTTCTTCTTTAGAAGCCAATCGCAAATGCTGTAATGTGGCCCCGGGTGACGTTGAATATAGCGCTCTTCATCGCCGGCTGGCTCTAAAAATGAATATTTGCCCCAGCCAGTGTGAATAAACAAAATATCGCCTTCACGCACATCTGCACGTTTTTCAATATCTTCGGGCGTAAATAGGTCTAAATCGTCGAGCATATCGCTTAGATCAACGATAACCCCTGGGCCATAGCACCATTCGATGGGAATTTGCTCGATAGTGCGTCCATTGGTCACAAAATGGCGCGGCGCATCAAGATGGGTTCCCATGTGATTTGAGGTTTGAATATATTGGGCATTTACCCCGTGTTCCGACTTGCGTTTGAAGTATTTCACCTCAAACGGCGGGTAAAACGGCCAAAACGAACAATCTTGATTAAGGGGTTGGGAAAGGTCATAGATTTTCATAATAAAAGGATAATGGGCAAAGGGTAAAGGATGAAAGATGAAGGATGAATCGGAGGTTATTCCAAATTTCAGCCTTCATCTCTCATCCTTCATTCTTAATATTGCATCGACAATATGTTGATAGCCGGTGCAACGACATAAATTACCAGAAAGCGCTTCGCGCACCTCGGTTTCACTTGGGTTAGGGTTTTCGGCTAAAAAAGCCTTCATCGTCATCAAAATGCCGGGGGTGCAATAGCCACATTGCAGACCATGCGCATCTTGAAACGATTGTTGTAGTGGGTGCAATTTATTTGGGTCAGTGGTCAACCCTTCGACTGTTTCAATCGTGTGATTATTAGCCTGCACTGCTAAGGTTAAGCATGAGCGGGTTGGATGACCATCATACAAAATGGTGCACGCGCCACACACGCCATATTCACAGCCCACATGCGTACCGGTTAAGCCTAATTCATGTCGAATAAAATCACTCAGCAACATGCGTGACTCGGCCTCGCGGGTATAAGTTTTACCGTTAACGGTGGTTGTAATTGTATGAAGATCTTTCATAATTACGAATTACGAATTACAAATTACGAATGGAATTTCTCTTTAATTCGTAATTCGTAATTCGTAATTTCTAAAATCTAAAATCCAAAATCTCTTTAATAGCTCGGCGGGTAAGCACACTGGCTAAATGACGTTGAAACGCAACTGAAGCATGAATATTGCCGGGCGGCTGTATTTCATCATGGGCGGTAGCGGCTGCGGCTTGAATGTGATTATCGCCGATGGCTTGCCCGATCAGGGCTTGGGCGGCTTGGGTTGCCAAAATAGGCGTGTCACCGGCATTTAAATACCCCAATTTTGCATCAGTGCAAACCCCTGCCGCGTTTAATGTGACACTCGCCGCCACCCCCATCATCGCATAATCACCACGCCGCCGCGCAATTTCCATAAAACAAGTGCGAGTGCGGCTAGCAACACTATCCGTCGGCAGCGGTATAGCAATCTCGGTCAACATTTCATCTGTGGCTAACGCAGTCGTAAAAATGGTCGCAAAAAAATCGCGGGCGGCAATCCAACGTTCGCCGCGCACCGATTGGGCTTTGAATTGGGCATTGAGCACTAACATCACCGCTGGCAACTCTGAGGCAGGGTCGGCATGAGCCAAATTGCCACCTAAAGTGCCACGATTGCGAATTTGCGGGTGCGCCACATGCGGCATAGTCTCGTGCAACAATGGACAGTGCTTCGCAATTTCAGCCGAGCGCTCAAGCGTGCGATAGCGGGTCATTGCGCCAAGCTGAAGGATACGGGATGCGGGATGCGGGATTAAGGATTGGGGATTGGGGATTGTCGTTAATCCCCAATCCCCAATCCCTAATCCTTCATTAATCCTTGATTCCACAAAACCTAACCCTGTGATCGGGTTCAAATCGACCAACACCCCGGGTTGGGCCACACGTAAATTCATGGCCGGGACAAGGCTTTGCCCACCCGCTAAAAATTTAGCCTCATCGCCATACTCGGCTTTTAGCGTCAGCGCATGTTCAAGTGATTGCGCAGCAATGTATTTAAACGCAGCAGGTTTCATAAGAAGTGCTAAATGGAAAGTAGAAAGTGCAACGTGCAACGTAAAAAGTGCCATGCCCTTACTTTGCACTTTCCACGTTGCACTTTGCACTTCTTTCAAAAACCATATTGATCAGCAAATGCAATCAAGGCTTGCTCAAAAATGTCGAGTGGCGGGCGCACGAGGCCAGCACCGACTTGGCCGACCCCAGCACGTTTGTGGGCAATGCCGGTATTGATGCGCGGCGCGATGCCCAATTCAACCACTTTGCGAATATCGATACCCGTTGGTGTGCCGCGAAAATCGAGCGCCGGCATGTTAAATTGCTTGTGTTCAGCCGTCGTAATTTCATACATCTCAAGCGTGGCGTTAATGGCATCTTTGGGCGAGCCGCCGACAAACGTGACAATAGCCGGAGCTGTCGCCATTGCAAAGCCGCCCACCCCAGCCGTCTCGGTGATGGCGCTATCGCCGATATCGGGGTTAGCATCATCTTGGGTATAGCCAGTAAAAAACAGGCCGACAGGGATTTGGGCCGGAGCGGTAAACCATTGCCCCGCCAAGCCACTCACCCGCACCCCAAAATCGGTGCCGTTACGGCACATTGCGGTCACAATGGTGCTGCCTGCGATGCCGTGCGCAGCATCACACATGGCTTTGCAGGCAGCCATCACTGGGTTAAGCACACTCAGGGCGTTATCACCGATAAACTGCAACACTTTGGCCAAATCTTCGCTGTTTTTCATCGTGCGGGCCAAATGCGGAGCCAACCATTTAAGATACAACACCGAGCCAGCTTTGTTACGGTTGTGGCCTTCGTCGCCCATATGCAAGGCTTCGGCCATCAAGGCACGCAAATCCAAGCCATCGGTTTGGGCCAACGCTGCCCCAATCGCCGGGCCAAGCACCTCATTCATCCAACGCAACTTGGTTAAAACCTCATCGCTATACGCGCCATAACGCAACACTTTGCCATAACCTTCGTTTAGGTTTGAATAGGCCATATTGCCATGCTCGGCATTTTTGACCACATAAACTTGCATCGAGGCCGAGATCACGCCCGCCATTGGCCCAACGGTATTGTGTTCGTGGCATGGTGCAAATTCAATTTCGCCGCGCTCAATTAAGGCCAGTGCGTCATTCTCATTTGCGGCTTGATCCTCAAAAATAAGCGCCCCAATAATCGCCCCACGCAACGGGCCAGACATGCGTGCCCATGTAATCGGGGGGCCAGCGTGCAAAATAAGATTATCTCGCATTCCGGGAATCACATCCTTGGCACGGGCAACACCCGTCAAAATGGGGCGGGCGCTCATCATACGGTCGACCGCAGTTTGGTTGGCAGATTCAATATTAATGCTCATATTAATGTGCTAAAAAAGCGATATGCGTTAGATTATAGAGTGTCTCGAATGTGTCATATTTTTTATCTAAAGAAGGTATACTATAGCCATACAGCAAGGGTAATCCTATGAAAATAATTGACCTCAAATGCGCCGTAATTGGCGAAAACCCAGTGGTGAGAATTGTCACCGATGCCGGTATTGATGGTTATGGACAAGCCGAAAACACCAAACCTTATTTAAAGCCGATGGTGTTGTTTTACAAAAAACATATTCTTGGCGAAGACCCGACCAATGTTGAGCGGGTGATGCTCAAAATACGCCGTATGGGCAGCTTTAAACCTTGGGGCAGTGCGGTCAGCGCCATCGAAATGGCCTTGTGGGACATTGCCGGTAAAGCCGCAGGGGTGCCGGTGTATAAATTGCTCGGCGGCAAAGTGCGCGATAAAGTGCGGGTGTATAACGGCGGCGTGCGCTTCCCAATGACCACTTATACCCCCGATGACTACGCCGACAATATGCGCAAAATGAAAGCCGCCAAAGAAGGCTTTAGCATCATCAAGCAAGGGATTGGGTTTCATAGCCCCATGCCTGAGCATGTGCCCAATTTTTTTTATGGCGATTTGCGCAAAGGCCCTAGCCACCCAAATCGTGGCTTGTTAACCGAAAAAGGCTTGAAGCACGTCATCGATTGCGTCATCGCTATGAAATCGGTATTGGGTGACGACATCGGCCTCGCGCTCGATTGCGGCCCGGGCTGGACTGTGCCCGATTCGATTCGCTTGGCGAAGGCACTAGAGCCATATAACATTATGTGGCTAGAGGATTTGGTGACAGGCGATTATGTGCCGTATGTGCTAGCTGATGTCTTGCGCGATATCACTAGCAAGACAAGCACCCCGATTCACACCGGCGAGCAAATTTATTTGCGCCAAAATTTTCGTGAATTGATCGAAAAACACGCGGTAAATGTGATCGGCCCCGACCCCGCCGATGTCGGTGGGATTGCCGAGATGAAATGGATCGCCGAATATGCTGACCTCCACGGCATTCTCATGGCCCCGCATGGCATTTTTGATGGCGTGTTTGGTTTGGCTGCCCATGTGCATTGTGCCGCCGCCATGCCCGATAATTACATCGCCTTCGAATACCCCATCGCCCGTCCATCGTGGTGGTATGACATTGTGGAGGGCTTGCCCGACCCAATTGTCGTCAACAGCATGATCGATGTATGGGATGCGCCGGGTTTGGGTGTTACATTCAAGATCAATGAGGCGGTTAAGTATTTGCCGGCAGGTGATGAGGATTTTTTTGAGTAGGATGCGCCTTATTCGTTAAGCGCGTCACTCGTTTCTCAAATTCGCGGCGGGTGATGGGGTCACGTGCCAATTTAAGCGCCCGCCGTGCCGCCATCAACGCCCGCGCATGATCAACCGCGTGCCATTCGTAATGCTTTGCCAACTCAATCAAAGCCTCAACGTCATCCGCGTCTGCCAACATCTCCCAATAGCTAGCCGCTTCATCACGCCGCCCAGCCCGTTTTAGGCTTTGTGCCAAATGATGCATGGTTGAAGTTAAGGGCTGAGGATTAAGGATTGAGGATTGACCACCTTCATCCTTCATCCTTAATCCTTCACCCTTTTCCCCTATCCCCAATTTATAGGCCGCGATAGCCCGATCCAAATCGCCATTACGCTCGTGATGACGCCCAACTGCCAAATGCTCATCTGGGGTGGTAGGGCGCTCAAACACCTCATAAAGCCGCGCCGACAAAGTCACCATCGACAAAATATCATACAAATTGTGATACATCACGCGGCTCATTTCTTCATGTTGGGCAGCAGCACCAGCCTGCAAATAATCGCGGTAAAGTTGTGGGATGAGAAACCCAGCGATATCTTGTTGGTCACGTCGCACACCCAACAAATGAAATTCGAGCGACCCGAGACTTAACGAACTCAACATCCCTCGCCAAGCACGGCGGGCATATTGCAACAAATCTAAATGCGCTTTGTCGCCAAACGATGGCGCAATACGCGCCAGTGTAAAACGGGTTTCTAACAATGGCACATCAAACGTTTTGCCATTAAACGTCACCAAGCTATCGTGCCCATTCACCAACTTATCAATACAAACTAACATCGCCGCCTCATCAGATGGGTCGCTCAAAAAAAATTGATCGATAACAAAATGAAGATTTTCACGCGGCGCATTTTCCATTTCCTGAAAATAACCTACCCCCACCAAAAACGCCAAAGTGCCAGCCCCGCCCGCCAAACCAGTGGTTTCGGTATCAAGAAACAAAGTACGCTGAAAATCTTGATCTGCCAACGGGCTATGAAGCGCATGGTGCAATGGGCGATCGCCATGCTGATGGTCAAGATGATAAACAGTACGGCGAATGCGGGCTGTGCCAAACGAGGTGGGTTGCTCAACATTCCACAATTGATGCGCATTATGAGTTTCAGGCCTTGTAAATTGGGCATCGTGCGGCGGTCTATCGCCGTGCAATGGGGCAACGGCAGGTGATACAGGGGCCGCTGTTACCGGCGGCTTAAGGTGGGCTGTGCCTTTTTGTAATCCCAGCCGCCGCAATCTTTCACGCAATGTTGCTTCCATCAGGATTACAATTATCACCTTACTCGTTTCTCGTTCATCGTCGATTTTGACAAAGACGAATTATCTGAAAATAACTATGACATCTAATAATTCAGAAGCTGTGTCCAGCGCCGCTGCAAACAACACGTTCGATGTGGTTGTATTGGGCGCAGGCCCCGGTGGTTATGTCGCTGCCATTCGTGCAGCACAATTGGGGTTAAAAACCGCCATTATTGAACGCGACAATTTAGGTGGCGTTTGCTTAAATTGGGGCTGCATCCCCACAAAATCGTTACTGCGCAATGCCGAGGTGATGCATTTGTTGCATCAAGGCAAAGAATATGGCTTTTCGTTTGACAATTTAAAGGTGAATTACGCCGCAGCCCATAAACGCAGCCGCGATGTGTCGGGGCGCTTGGTCAAGGGCGTTGGCTTTTTAATGCGCAAAAACAACATTACCGTCATACAAGGCGAAGGTGTGTTGAAAGATGCTAACACTGTGCTGGTTGAATTAAAAGACAGCGCCCGTGAAGTGATCGGTCGCCACATTATTTTGGCAACCGGTGCACGCCCGTTTTCATTGCCCATGCTCAAACCCGATGGGCAGCGCGTGTTTACCTATCGCCAGTTGTTAGATGTGTCGATCACACCCAAAAGCATGATCGTGATTGGAAGCGGGGCCATTGGCATGGAATTTGCCTATGTCTTTAACGCCTATGGCGTGCAAGTGACCGTCATCGAGGCCTTGCCCCAAATTTTGCCACTCGAAGACCCCGAAGTGAGCCAAGTGGTCGTGCGTTCATTTACCCGCAGCGGGGTCAAATTATTACCCGCCACCAAGGTTGAAGATGCCAAAACCGAAGCCGATGGCGTGAGCGTCAGCGTGGCTGACACAGCTGGTAATAAACAAACACTCAAAGCCGATTGGCTGTTGATGGCGATGGGCGTGGCCCCTAACACCCAAGGCATTGGGCTTGAGGCGGCTGGGGTCAAAGCCAATGAACGCGGTTATATCCCCGTCGATACCCATATGGCAACCAACGTGCCAAATGTGTATGCCATTGGTGATATTAACGGGCTGTTGCGCTTGGCGCATGTGGCCTCGGCCCAAGGCATTGTGGCGGCTGAGCATATTGCCGCCAGCATGGGCAAATATGATGGGCATTTGGCCGAATTGGATTACGATGCCATGCCACGCTGCACTTATACCCACCCGCAGGTGGCGAGCATGGGCCTGACCGAGCAACAAGCCAAAGACAAGGGCTACAGCGTCAAAGTCAGCAAATTCCCATTCCAAGCCAATGGCAAATCGTTGGCATTAAACAACACCGAGGGCTTCGCCAAGATTATTGCCGACGCAAAGTATGGCGAGATTTTGGGCGTGCATATGGTCGGGCCAGATGTCACCGAATTGCTGCCCGAATTTGTGTTGGCGAAGTCAGCCGAGCTGACCACTGAACAAATTGCACACGCTGTTCACGCCCACCCAACCCTGAGTGAATCGTTGATGGAAGCCGCGCATGGTATCGAAGGGCAAATGATTCATTTGTAAGCGTCGGCAGTTTAAAAAGATGTAATGCCGAAATGACGATATCGCCATCCCTGCCGGGGGTGGCGATATCGTCATTTCGGCAAACGCTTTATTCAGCTTGCAGGCTAACCCGTAGGTCACGAATTTTCATACCGATCCGCCCATGTCGTTCATTAAAGCCGCCCTTCCCTTCGGTGCAAACTTCTGGCCCCACCCCGATTAATTCGAGACGATATTGTTCTGGGTTGCCAGACCAACGTTGCCCCAAACGGGTATTGGCGCTTGCAATGATGCGCAACAATTGGGTAGTGCTGATACTTGTGCCAAAATAGCGCCAATCGCGCCAAATTTGGTCGGTAAGAATGGCAGTATTGGGCAAAGGCGAGCAATAATACTTGCCGCCAAAATAACCCAGGGCAATTAGGCTATTCATTTCGGCCCAAGGAAAAATCCCCTCTAAACGATAACGTTTGCCGCGTGTATCAAACAAACTTTGCTGAAGCCAAAAAACGGTTTGGTTGGCACAATCCCGTATCGCCATTGCCACATACGCATAGCTAATCGCCCCGCCATGCATATCACAATAAGGCACAACCGCATCAAGCTCAATACACAAGCGTGCGTTATGTTCACCTGCCCACGGGAAAATAGCGTCTTGCCAACAATAGGCCCATTGCGCGACTTTAAAACGCTCTGATGACGGTGATGTCATCGAATCGACCCATAACCCAACCGTGTTGCCTTGCGCTTGTAACGCCGAACCCGCATCAGTTGCCGACACGCTACTTTGGTAACGCGCCAAATCGCCTTCAGGGGCAAATCCGGTATAAGGCGATAAATCACGGTCGGTAACATAAGCACCAATATCACCAAGCCCACTGCTATGCACAACCGTGCGCCCGGCTGGCAGCGCCTGATCATGATTGATATGGGTGTGTAATTCGTTAAAATGATAACCAGAATACAAGATGCGCGTCTTCATCATACTGGGGCGGTTTAAATCAATACAACATGCGAAACCGTATGGTGTCGTCGATGTTCTTAATTTCATTCACAAACGCATCGGTGTAATTTTTATCAAGATCAACAATCACATAGCCAATTTGCTCATTGGTCTTAAGATATTGCCCACTGATGTTAATTTGATATTTGGCAAATAGCGCATTGAGTTTGGCCAAAATACCCGGCACATTGCGATGAATGTGCAATAGCCGATGGGCATCGTGCAACACTGGCAATTGCACCGCCGGCAAATTGACGCTGCCAGTAGTGCTACCATTATTCAAATATTCTAATAAGCGCTCAGGCACATAATTGCCAATGCCCTCTTGGGCTTCTTCGGTGCTGCCGCCAATGTGCGGGGTTAAAATGACATTGGGCAAACCGCGCAACTCGTTTACAAACACCTCATGATTGGTTTTTGGCTCAGTCGGGAACACATCAACCCCCACCCCGCTGATTTTGCCTTGTTTGATGGCCGCGACCAAAGCCGGGGTATCGACCAAATGCCCACGCGCCAAATTAAGGAAAATCGCGCCATCTTTCATTTGCGCAAACTGTTTTTCGCCAAAAAGGTTGGTATTTTCGGGGCGGCCATCAATATGCACACTCACCACATCGGCCACGCGCAACACATCGTCGAGGGTGCGGCATTTTTTGGCGTTGCCAATCGGCATTTTATCAACACGATCATAAAAATAGACTTCCATCCCCAGCGCTTCGCCGATGATCGAAAGTTGGGTGCCGATATGCCCATAGCCGATAATACCGAGTTTTTTGCCACGCACCTCATAGCTGTTATTTGCCGATTTATCCCACTTGCCTTCATGCATCCCTACACTTTTGGGAAATACACCGCGAATAAGCATAATCATTTCGCCAATGGCAAGCTCGACCACTGAACGGGTGTTGCTATAAGGCGCGTTAAACACCGCGACCCCATATTCACTGCACGCGGTTAGGTCAATTTGGTTCGTCCCAATACAAAATGCGCCAATAGACAGCAGTTTTGGCGCATTTTCTAAAACGCGACGTGTCACCTCCGTTTTTGAGCGAATCCCTAATACGGACACATCTTTAATCTTAGCAATCAATTCATCTTCATTTAAAGCCCCTTTTAATATTTCGACGCTATAGCCTTCGCGCCGCAATAATTGAGCCGCGACTGGATGCACATTTTCGAGCAACAACACCTTCATGCGGCTGCGTGGGTATGATTGACTGCGTGGTAGCCCATGCAAATATAAAAATTCGTCGAGCGAAGGCACAATCACATCGGCTTTGACCGTCACTTTGGGGCGTTCGACATTCTCGGTAAACGCATAAAACCGCGTAGCCTGCCCCGATTCTCGAATTTGATAATCGGTATAGCCATCGCCAATGACAAAAACCTCGGTGTTGTTTTCTATCAATTTTGAATATTGTGCCAATGAATCGAAAGAAGCCTGTCGAAGCTGTTGCATCAACTTTACTTTGCCGCCATCTTGTGCCAATACATTGTTTTCGTCAATACCAATGACATTCCCATCGCTGTCAAAATGAAATTCATTGGCATACACATTTTCAGCATGTAAACCCAATGCAACCACTACTGGCACAATGAATTCTTTAAAACCGCTCGAGACCACCAATATTTGATCGGCATATTCGCGCAAAAAGGCCTGATTGCGTTCAAAAGACGGGCTAATTTTGCCGTGCAAACGCTGCACAAGGGCATCAATATGACTACGGTGCGCCCGTAACAGGGCAATGCGACGACGTAACCCATCGGCAAATAATATTTCGCCGTTCATACCTTGTTCGGTAATCTTGCGAATTTGCTGCACCACCGCCTCGCGGTTGGGGTGCTGGCTCATGGCAATATCGGCTAATTCATCTAAGCCTTCTACTTGGGTAATGGTGCTATCAAAGTCGATAACGATGAGGGTGTTTTCTAAAACATGGGGCATGGGGCGAAAAAAAACGGCTTGCATGAATGCCGCCGTCTGATCTTGGACGAAAATGATTTTATTGTGGCTGATTTTAACCGATTAATTTAACCTTGCTGCGTAGTATTTCCGCCAAACTCACTATATTGCCATTGAAGGTAGGGGCTTTCCCCTACCTTCAATGGCAATATAGTGAGTTTGGCATTACACCAAATAAGCCACACAAAGTTAACGCCGTGATTTAATAAACGGCATAAATATCGCCAAATCTTTATCATAAGGCATGGCGATGACCGGAGTTAAGGATGAAATGGGGTTGCCATCACTATTCATGCCCACCACACGCACCTTATAGCGGGCGTAATTGGTTAACCCACTAAAAACATAATTGGTTTCGCCGGTGTCGGCGGGTTCATCACAGGTGCCAGTTTGGGCCGGTGGGCTTGCGCCATCTGGGCATTCAATATGCACTTTGTAAAAATAGGCGTTTTGAATCTTGGGCCAGCTTAAAATGATCTTGCGGTTTTCACCCGTTGCTGAAATAACAAAAGGTAACAAGGGCACTGGCTCAGTCGTCGCTGTCGGGCGAATAGACTCTGGGGTAGCGGTCGGGACGCTGGTTGCTGTCGGGTCAACCGGAGCCTGTGTCGCTTCGGGTAGCGGCGTGGCAGTTGGGGGAATAGGCGTTGCCGTCGCTTCTGGCGGCGGAATGGGCGTTGAGGTCGGTGGCCGCGGCGTGGCAGTTGGGCGAAACGGGGTCGCTGTCGGTGGTACAGGCGTTGCCGTCGGCGGTATTGGGGTGGCGGTTGGGGCTGCTGTCGGCGGTGTGCTGCCACAATTCACCCCACCCGGGTTTGCCTCATCTAAACTCGGCAATTTTGAATTAAACGCAGACGATGACACCGCTTGTTGATATGCGCTGGTCCAATTGCTAAGCGCCCTTACCCCACCATCTTTGGCGGTTGAACTGGTAATCCGAAAATCGGCATTGGGGTTTGAAAAGTCACGGTCGTTGTAATACACAATTGCTTTTACAAACGGATAATTTTGTACTGCGTTATAG